>CAZVKP010000337.1:0-4469 GCA_964627635.1 uncultured Calditrichaceae bacterium
ACAGCGGCAGCGATATAATCACCAACTCCGGGAAGCTCTTTAAATTTCTGATAATCAGCAGAAATTTTTCCATCCAGTTCATCGTTGATACGGCGAGCAGCTTTGTGCAGATTTCGTGCCCTGGCATAATAGCCCAGGTTCTCCCAGGATTTGAGTACTTCCTGTAAGTCGGCATCCGCTAAAGATTTAATATCGGGAAATTTTCGGATAAAGTTCGGATAATATTCCAAAACTTTTACTACCTGAGTCTGCTGAAGCATCACTTCAGAAACCCAAATATAGTAAGGATTGTCAGTCTCTCTCCAGGGCAATTTTCTGTGATTTTTCCGATACCACTTTATCAAAACAGAACGAAATCTATCCCGTGTCTCTTCGGAGAGGGGGAGAAAATGCTTAGTCAATAACTCAACCTGTCGCTTGTGTTTTTAGCGATTTTAATTGTGGTTCCAGGTAATCGAAAATTTTTGTGGCATGTTCGCGGGAATTTTCAATAAACAGCTTGGCAGTGTCCATACCGCCGCAAACAACACCGGCTAAAAACATTCCTTTTTGGTTGGTTTCAAAAGTTTCCGGATTAAAAACCGGATTTTTTAAATCATCTTGCTTTACCTCAATCCCAACCCTTTCTAAGAAATCATAATCCGGATGGTATCCGGTCATAGCAAAAACAAAATCATTTTCCAAAGTTATTTTATCTTTTCGAAGCATTCCCGCTTTTGTCCGGATATCAATTTCATTTTCTCGAATAGCAGTAACCTCAGCATTAAAATGAGCATTAATTGATCCTTCTTTAATCCTGTTTTCAATATCGGGTTTAACCCAGTATTTTATCCGATCGCTTAGAGCAGGCTCCCGGATAATCATGGTGACCTCCGCACCAACACGATAGGTTTCCAGTGCCACATCAATTGCCGAATTGGCGGCACCAATAACTGCCACTTTTTGGTATGCATAAAGATGGGGTTCATCATAATAATGCTTTACTTTAGGCAATTGTTCTCCCGGAACATTTAACATATTGGCATTGTCATAATAACCGGTTGCGATAATCACCGTTCTGCTTTGATAAGAACCTTTTTCTGTCAACACCTGAAAATTTCCGATTGCACCAGCGATTTCAACTACCCGCTCATAAATTTTAGTATTTAACTTCCAGGCACCGGCAACCCGCCGATAATATTCCAGCGATTCTCTTCTGGTAGGTTTCATGCCATGCGAAATGAAAGGTACTCCTCCAATTTCCAGTCGATCCGAAGTGGAAAAGAACGTCATATTGGTAGGATAGTGAAACAAGGAGTTGACCAATGCACCTTTTTCAATAATAAGATGACTCAAATTTCGTTTCCGAGCTTCAATGGCACAAGCTAATCCAATGGGCCCCGCACCGACAATCAGTACATCATATTTTTCTTCAAATTTTTCCATATTCGCATATCCAATAATTTCTTAATTTAATCATTATTTAGCAGGAAGAATTTTCCCGGTAACGGCTCCAAAGCCAACCCGATAGCCATCCCCCTCACACCATCCGGTCATGCGAATTTGATCTCCATCCTCAATGAATTTTCTTTCTTCCCCATTGGGAAACTGAATGGGCTTAGTTCCCCGCCAGGTTAATTCCAGCAGACTGCCATAGGAATCCGGCGTTGGTCCGCTTATAGTGCCTGATGCCAGCAAATCTCCGGTTCGCATATTCGTTCCATTTACAGAATGATGGGCAAGTTGTTGACAAATATTCCAGTACATGTATTTGAAATTAGATCTGCAAATGCGAAAAGGTTCATCCAAATTTTCGGTTTTCATGAATACTTCCAAATTAATGTCATAAGCCTGATTTCCCTGTGATTTTAAATATGATAATGGAGTCGGTTCCTGATCGGGACCTTTGGTTCTGAAAGGTTCCAGGGCATCCAGCGTGACCACCCAGGGTGAGATGGAAGTGCCGAAACTTTTACCCAGGAAGGGTCCCAGCGGCTGATATTCCCACTTCTGGATATCCCGGGCGCTCCAGTCATTTACGAGAACCATTCCAAAATTATGCTCTGCTGCTTCGGTAACTGAAATGGACTCCCCTAACGAATTCCCTGGGCCCACAAAAAACCCCATTTCCAGCTCAAAATCCAATAACCGGCTGGGGCCATATATTGGATTTTCCGAATCATTTGGTTTTATCTGTCCCTTCGGACGGTGCAAATCTGTGCCACTGAGAATTACCGAACTCGTCCGCCCATTGTAAGCTACAGGTAAATGAAGCCAATTGGGCATCAAGGCGTTTTCCTTTCCGCGAAACATGGTCCCGACATTGGTGGCATGTTCACGAGAAGAATAAAAGTCGGTGTAATCTCCAATTCCCACCGGCATCTGAAGCTCCACCTCACTCATGGGAAATAAGCACTGTTCACGAAGTTCTGAATTATCCCGAAGCTCCGCATTCTCTTCCCGCAAAAGTTCGCTTATTTTTTTTCGGGCCTCCTGCCAGACATTCTTTCCCAAAGCCATAAATTGATTGAGGGATGGTTGGGAAAACACCTTTTTTTGATCGGGTGTTAAATTGCTGAAATAGCCTTTTTCCTCTAAAACAGCGAGATCCAATACCATATCTCCAATGGCGACGCCAACCCGTTTTTCACGATTTGACTTTGTCGTAATAATACCATATGGTAAATTCTGTATCGGAAAGTAAGAATCTTTATCAACTTTTATAAAACTTTTTAACTTAGGATCATTTTGTAAATTCATTGAAGTTTATTCCATTATATTTTTAAAATAAGCAGTACTGTTACTCTAAATATCCCATTTTTTTGAGGTCTTGCCGGGGTTCATCGAAACTGCAACTTCCGAAGGAGATTATTGCAGTTTTTCTGGCTACTTCAATCTGACTGGTTTTAGCCTGCCAGTCGCTCCAATTAAAATGTTCATCTTCAAATGTAAAATTGGATTCATCCTGGTCCTCCAAAACCGGCTGTATTTGTTTTGCCATTAAATTATGTGTTTTTGCCAAAATGCCCGCTCCGAACAGATTTAGAAAACCATGCATTTTTTCATCTAACTCCGGATCTTGAAATCGAACCGGGTGATGTAAACCAGCAGTGGCTTTTAATGGGATGTTGGCTCGTAGACAATCTGCTATTACAAATGCGACCTGCTCTGTTGAAGGAATTAGCGATGCATCTCCACCCCCACATCTCATCTTAAATCCAGCCGGTCCGCAATGACTTTTTTTGCGAATATTTTCCAAACCTTTGTTAAACGCTGCAATTGCATCAAACAGTATAGATAGCTGTGGACGCCATTCATCCGAAAACTTCCCTTCAAAAAAGGGATACAGAAAAGGAATTTTATATTCTTCAAGCATCTCTGCTACAAAATTTAAATATTTTAAAACCGGATGGAGCGATATTCTTTCGTACAGGTCATCGGGAAAACGCGCTTCCAAAAACTCAATATTTACTATTTTTTTTCTTTTATCCATAAAATTCTGTATGTCAACCAAATCTTGTTTAAATTTTTCATAGAAATCATCCGTAGTTTCGCTGTTACGTGTTAAAATTGATAACCTCAATGGTTTATCTTCCTGAAACAGGTTACCCATATTTGAATCCAATTCTTCCAACCGGGATGCGGGTACTACAAAATGAGAAAGCATCCAAGCTTCAGGTTCATTTCGGTATTTGGCATAATTGTGTACGGAAGTATCCATTGATAAACTGGCCGGCGGAAAAAGACCTGCATAATCGATGATGTTTTGCAGAAATGCTTTAAAACTCGCATGCATATTGATACCCCTTGTTTAATTTTTATTTAAAATATCAAAGATCTTTACAGAGGTCTATTTATTATTGGTGAATCTCAAAACAAATCAACCTATTCTCCATAGATGAAAAATACGCATCAGCGGTTTACCCCACTATTTGTCAACATTCGAATATTTCTAAAACGTTTTTCCCTTCAATAGGGTATTTTTCATTACTGACTATATAAGGTACACAGGATATACATTTTAAGCAAATAAGAATGAAATTGATTTACTTAGAGAGGTCAAAAGTAATGCGAATATTCTTTGACAATTTTTGAAAAAAATACTGGGAGCAGAGTGAGGCTCTCTGCTCCCTGATGTGCGTTAGGTGAGGGGCGAGAACAGTCCACCTAACTGTATATAAAAATAAACCTCCCTGATAGTCCTAATGAATTATCCAGGTGGAATTTTTTTCAAAATCTTTTTTCGCATGATAATCCAAGCCTGTAATATCTAAACTGTCGGATGCTTTATACGCATAAAAACTTATCGGATGATCTTTTGGTAAGCGTACCTCCAATATATGACCCGGATTAATAATATCATGAAGATCACCATTCGTATTTTTAGCTAACCAAATTACATGTTTGGATCGATTCACAATTCGAATCCGGTAAAAGCCTGAAAGATAATTTTGCCAAGGTGTAAATTCCGCAATTTTCTTAAATGGTTT
>CAZVKP010000338.1:0-4469 GCA_964627635.1 uncultured Calditrichaceae bacterium
GCGGTGCCACAAATGCTTTGAGTGCCAGTGCAATGAGCCTGCTTCAAAGTGGGGAAGAGATCTTGGTTTTGACGCCATGCTGGCCATTTTTCCCGGGAATGGCAAAGATGGCGGATACAAATGTAGTAGAAGTTCCATTTTATGTACGGCTATATGATGAACCAAAGCTTGACATCGAACAATATTTAAACCAGTATATTACCACACAAACAGTTGCTCTCTATTTAAATACACCAAACAATCCCTGTGGTAAAGTACTGAACAAAGACCAGTTACAACAGGTTGCGGATTTTGCTGAGAAAAACAATTTATGGATTATTTCTGATGAGGCTTATGATGGACTAACATTTGAAGATCGTGAGCACATTTCAATTGCTACTTTGCCTGGAATGTTCCAACAAACCATTTCCATTTTTACGTTCTCAAAATCCTTCATGTTTGCGGGACTCCGGTTGGGATATCTGGTTGCGGATAAAAATGTAGTTCAAAATATAAACAAAACCATGGTTCATCAACTTTATAGTCCCTCAACGTTGTCCCAATACATGATGGTTCAACCGGTGAAACAACGTCATACTTGGATTCCCAAGCTTCAGAAAGATTATCAAGATTTAAGGGATATGTTTATGAACAATCTCAGAGTTGATATTCGTTCTCCAGAAGGAACTTATTTCTTGTTTTTTTCGATAGAAAAATATCTAAACGGACGTGATTATTGGCAGGTTATAGATGAATTTTTAGATGCGGGGGTCTCAGTTGCGCCTGGTGAAGATTTTGGAAAAGATTTTTCCAATTATATCAGAATTTGTTTTACCGGAGAAGCACCTAAGCGTCTCCGAAAAGCAGTGGATCGCATAAATAAGGTGTTGCTAAAATAAATTGAGTTTTGAGAGAAAAAGGAAAATATATATGCTTAAAGTCGGATTTTATCAATATCGACCGTTGTTTGGAAAGGTTAAAAAGAATCGGGAAAAGGCACTTCAAAAATTAAAGACGGTGGATTGTGATTTAATGGTGTTACCCGAGTTGGCTTTTACCGGATACCATTTTAAAGATAAGAGTGAATTGTTTCAATATTCGGAAAACCCGGTGGATAGTAAGACCGTGTGGGAACTGGGAGAACTGTGTAAAAATAAAGATATGTATGTGGTAACCGGTTTTGCAGAGCAGCAGGATGATCATGTATATAATTCAGCACTATTAATCGGTCCTGATGGTTTAATTCACACTTATCGAAAAATTCAACTTTTCAACCGGGAAAAGGAAATGTTTACGCCCGGGGATGTTCCTTTACAGGTTCATGAAATAAAGGGTGCAAAGATTGGAATTATGGTGTGTTTCGATTGGATTTTTCCGGAAATTGCAAGAACGCTGGCATTAAAAGGTGCGGATATTATTTGTCATCCTTCAAATTTGGTATTGAGTTATTGTCAGCAAGCGATGTTAACTCGATGTCTGGAAAATAATGTGTTTGCCATTACCACCAACCGTTTTGGTGCAGATAAGCGGCCGCATGGGACACTTAAATTTACCGGTAAAAGTCAGGTTGCAGCCCCTAAAGGTGAACTTATCCATCGGGCAAAATCTCAAGTAGAAGAAATATTCATCACCGAAATAAATCCCCGTGAAGCACGACAAAAAAATATGACCGAAACCAATCACATTTTCAAGGATCGGCGAACTCAATTTTATGGGGAGAATTGTTAGTGCTGGATAAAAATCCGCTTAAAGCAAGCAAGGGAACAAGTTTAAGTTTACGGGATTAAAGCTGTTAACGCTTTTAAGATTTTTCAACCATAAAAGAACCTGAGGATTGATGATGGCTAAAAACAGTATACTTTGGGTTGATGATGAAATAGAATTTTTACAACCCCATATATTATTTTTAAAGGAACGGGATTATGATGTGGAAACCGCGACCAATGCTGATGACGCGATTTCTTTGATCGTGAGCAAAGCATTCGATCTTGTTTTGTTAGATGAAATGATGCCCGGTAAAGATGGTATCGTGACGCTCGGGGAAATTAAGGAATTTAAACCCGGACTACCGGTCATAATGATCACTAAGAATGAAGAAGAAAGCTTGATGGAAGATGCTATTGGATCAAAAGTGGATGACTATTTGACTAAACCGGTAAATCCCAGTCAAATATTATTAGCATGTAAAAAAATCCTGGAGTGCAGGAATATATCACAAAAACGGATGACTGAATTGTATTCTCAAAGAATTAATGAGATTGCACTTAAACTCATGGAACCGCTGGATTACCGGGATTGGACTGACATGTATCTGAAGTTGATGAACTGGGATGTGGAATTAGACGGCGTTAGTGATCAGCAAATGCGGGAAGTAATATATGATCAACGGCGGGAATGCAATGTGGAATTTGGAAAATTTATTGAAAAAAACTACGTTAATTGGATTCATGAAAAAACTGAAAGACCTCAATTATCAAAAGACATTGTAAAAAATTTCGTCTATCCCAAGTTAAAGGATGGTGAGAAAGTTGTCTTTATAGTGGTGGATTGTTTACGGTTGGATCAGTGGTTAACCCTCGAACCTCATTTTTACAATTATTTTAATATTACCAAGGATTATTATTATTCCATTTTACCAACTGCAACACCGTTTGCACGCAATACTATTTTCAGCGGACTTTTCCCCTTGGATATCGAACGCCGTTATCCGGAGTTGTGGGCAAAGGGCGAAGATGATGATTATAGCCGAAATCGTTATGAAGACCGCTTAATGTATGATCAATTGAGAGTGTTGGGAATAAAAACCCGTACTGAGCCCAAATATGTAAAAATTTTAAATGCAAATGAAGCACGTAATCTCGAAAAGAATTTAAGCAGTTATCTTGAATCTCCCATCTTGAGCATCGTTATAAATTTTGTGGATATATTAGCGCATAGCCGATCGGATCTGCCAATATTAAAGGAAATTGCACCGGATGAACCCTCATACCGTTCATTGACCCGGTCCTGGTTTGAGCATTCTGCAATATTTAATGTCTTTCGAATGCTGGCAGAGCAAGATGTTACCGTTGTTCTCACAAGCGATCACGGAAGTGTGCGAAGTATGCGCGGGACAAAAGTGATTGGAGATCGTGAGGCGAGCACTAATTTACGATACAAATTTGGTCGAAATTTAAAAGTAGAACCCAAACATGCCATTTTTGTTAAAAATCCGAAAGAATATCTTTTGCCTCAACGGAATTTCAATGTGAATTATATTATTGCCAAAGAGGATTTTTATTTTGTCTATCCCACAAATTATCACAAGTATCTTGCATATTACAGGGACAGTTTCCAGCATGGCGGAATATCTTTGGAAGAAATGATTTTACCTGTTGTTACATTGCAACCTAAATAGGAAACAGTTTCTCCCGCTGTAAAATTTTGATAAAGAGGAGTTTCAGGATTCAAATAAAATTTTTAGAAATTTTATGAAGAATGCATACAAACTAAATACTCAGGAAAAATTTATTATCCGTGAATTGGTTGAGTCTCCGCAACAAACGGAAGAAATAGCAGTGAGATTTGCTGAAAAATTAAATATAGGTGATGTCGTTGCTTTTTATGGGGATTTGGGCTCGGGTAAAACTTTTTTTATAAAGGCACTTTGTAAAACACTCAATACTCTGCAAGAGGCTACCAGTCCTACATTCACAATTATTAATGAATACAATACCGCTGATGGTTTAACGGTTTTTCATTTTGATTTTTATCGGCTTGAAAGTGAAGCAGAACTTCTTAACATTGGTTTAGATGAGTTTTTTTATGGTGATTACATCTGTTTTATCGAATGGGCGGATAAAATTCATGATCATCTGCCGGAGAGACCATGGGAAGTTCATCTTGAAATGGAAAACAAGCAACCGGAAAGCCGGTTTATAACCATTAAAAAAATTGAATAAAACAAGGATGAATAACAAAGATTTGCACATACTTTCTTTAGAAACCAGTGGTTTAACTTCCGGTGTAGCGATTTCTCAGGATGACAAAATTCTCGGCCAGATATCATTAAATATAAAAAATATTCACTCCAGACGATTAGCGATTCTGGTGGATCAGCTGCTCGATAATACCGGGCTTCACTACCAGGACCTTTCAGCAGTCGCCATTTCCGCAGGACCGGGTTCGTTTACCGGTTTACGTATTGGATATAGTTTAGCGAAAGGATTGGCTCATTCATTAGATATTCCAATATTGGAAGTATCTACTTTAGATATCTGGGCATTTCAACAGGGGAAAACCTCTGTTCCGGTTATTGCACTCATTGATGCGCATCGTGGTGAAGTGTTTTTAGCCAGGTATAAATGGCATGGCAATGAAATGAAACGAACCACGGATTATCAGCTAAAATCCTTAACGGATTTAAAAAATTACATAATTGAAAACTCGCTGTTTGTGGGGGGAGATGTATTAAAATTAAATGAAAATTTAAAAGAGATTTTAGGAAATTC
>CAZVKP010000339.1:0-4465 GCA_964627635.1 uncultured Calditrichaceae bacterium
TGAGCCATATCAGGGTGCGGCTACAGGAGTGGGCGGCATCATGCGGGATATTTTTACCATGGGGGCTCGCCCCATTGCTGCCCTGGATTCATTACGGTTTGGCAGGTTGAACAAGGCACGCAATCGCTATCTCTTTGATGGTGTTGTGCGGGGGATCGGCGATTATGGTAACTGCCTTGGTATCCCCACCATTGCCGGCGAAGTTTATTTTGACGACTGCTACAGTGGAAATCCTCTGGTCAATGCCATGACAGTGGGTATTGTGCGCCACAACGAAACAGCATCGGCTGTTGCCAGAGGTGAGGGCAATCCGGTTTTTGTCATCGGTTCCCGCACCGGGCGCGATGGGATTCATGGTGCAACCTTTGCCTCCGAAGAATTGACAGAAGCATCGGAAGAACGGCGACCCAGTGTGCAGGTGGGCGATCCGTTTACCGAAAAATTATTGCTGGAAGCCACTCTTGAGATGATCAAAGAAGACATTCTGATCGGAATTCAGGATATGGGAGCAGCCGGAATTACCTGCAGTACGACTGAGATGAGTGCCAAAGGAGAAAGTGGAATGGTAATAGATCTGGATAAAGTACCGGTAAGGGAAGAAGGCATGACTCCTTATGAAATCCTGTTGTCCGAGTCTCAGGAGAGAATGCTGGCGGTAGTTAAGAAAGGGCATGAAAGTAAAATAAAAGAAATTTGCGATAAGTGGGAGTTAATCTCCGAAGAAATCGGTTATGTAACCGACCAACCCAACCTGAAAGTTTATTTTCAGGGAGAAAAAGTGGCGGAGCTTCCGCCCTATTTCTGTGTATTGGGAGGAGGCGCTCCGGTATACAGCCGTGAGTATAAAAAACCTGCTTATCTCGAGGAGGTCCAACAATTTGATTTTCAAAGCCTTGATCCGGTTGAAAATCAACAGGAGGCCTTTCTCAAGGTCTTTTCATCCTCCAACATCGTATCAAAAAGGTGGGTGTACGAACAGTACGATCACATGGTACGGACCAACACTTCCGTTTATCCGGGCGGAGATGCGGCAGTGGTTCGGATCAAAAAGACCCGCAAAGCGCTGTCCATGAAAACGGATGGAAATGGCCGGTATGTATATTTGAATCCACGATGGGGCGCACAAATTGCCGTTGCAGAGGCTGCCCGCAATGTGGTTTGTAGCGGCGCACAACCGCTGGCGGTGACCAACTGTCTTAACTTTGGAAACCCCTACAAACCGGAAATGTTTTTCATGTTTCGCGAAGCGGTTGCCGGAATGGGCGAAGCTTGCCTGGAATTTGATACGCCTGTTACCGGGGGAAATGTGAGTTTTTACAACGAAAGTCCCGATAGCGCTGTGTATCCCACACCGGTAATCGGAATGGTGGGATTGGTTGAGGACATAGACCATATCACTACTGCCGAATTTAAAAATGAGGGTGATCTTATTTATTTGATAGGTGAGACAAAACCCGAAATAGGTGGTAGTGAATTTTTAAAAGAATACCATGGCATGATTACAGGTGATTGTCCGGACCTCAATTTGGAGCAAGAACATGCAGTACAAAAAACACTATTGCAAGTCATCCGAAATGGCTGGATACAATCTGCACACGATTTATCGGATGGTGGACTGGCGATTGCGCTGGCTGAATGCTGCGTTATCCGGCACGACAAACCTGTTGGTGCTTCGATTGAGCTCGATCCGGGATCCATGCGGCCGGAATGGTATCTTTTCAGTGAAAGTCAATCCCGGATACTGATTTCTGTTAAACCGGAAAACCGAACGGATCTGGAACAGTATTTCAACGAGCAAAACATTCAAATTACACAATTAGGAAGCGTGGGCGGATCGAACCTGATCATCAATAATTGGATCAATTATTCCCTGGAAGAATTAAGTGATATTTATTTTAATACCATTGAGCGGATAATGGAGGGTTGACAAAAGTTACAAGGGTATTTTTTCGAAAGCTAAGGAAATAATAAACCTCTTTTTATAAAAAATATCTTACGTTTACGTAAAACGAAATAGGAATTCATTTTGGAACAGTTGTCTTTGTTTGACGCACCACAATTATTACTTGGTGATTACTACCGGGCTATAGATGCGGGAAGCTGGAATGAAATTCCAGGCATACTGGAGTTCATTAATAAATTGGGTGTTAAAATTCCAAACTGGCAGCAAAAGGTGGAATTTTGGAATATCTATCTACCGGAATTTAAGAGAGTTGAAAAGAGATCCGTCAAAAATATTGCAGATTTTTGGGAAAAATTTGATACTAAGGTATGTGAGCAATGCCTTCAAGTTGAAAAAGCTCATTTGGAAAAATATTGGTTAACGAAAATTGTTTCCAAATTGGATGAGAATTCGACAAATTATCTCACAGAAACCATACATCCGGTATATTGCCATTTGAAGTTGAATAATCTCAAACAAGCAGCAGATCTGGTTGAAATTTGTTTGAATGAAAACGAAGAGGATACCCGATTAAGAACCTACCAGGCATTTGCTCTGAATAAATTGGGCAATGTAACCGCTGCCAAAAGCAGTCTGACTTATGCGATATTTTATGATCCTTTTGCTGTGGATAGAAATTTTTTGTATGATCCATCATTGAAACGCTTATTGTCTGCATTGGAAATAGAATATTCTGATCAGAAATTATTACTCGCCAGTTTTCCTTTTGAAGCCTGGTTGGATGGAAGCGTGGAAATTCCAACAAACAAGCAGTTTTTTCGTCGGATTGAATCCATTTATAGAGGAAATATTTTCAGAAAGAAAACGCCAACAAAAATTGACAGGCAAATTTATTTCAATCACCTGTTGTATATCAGCGAATATTACAGGCGGAAAGATAGCCTTGTAAATCAAGAAATCATTAGTCTAAGGTCTCACATTAAAAATGTGCATCCCGAAGCATTTCAAAAATATATGGATCGTATCCGCTAATATTTTTCCTAAGAGACAAGATAATATTTAAATTTGAAGAATAAATCCAATCAATTACAATCAAAATCCACTGCACAAATCAGTCCTCCATTAGGCGCCCACACCTCCATTGCCGGTGGATTACATAATGCACTCCATGCCGGTCGCGAAATCGGCTGTGATGTGGTGCAAATATTTTCCAAAAATCAAATACAGTGGAAGGGGAAGCCGCTTTTAGATGAGAATGTTGAAAATTTTAAAAGTGTTATGGAGGAAACCGGTGTCAAACCAGCTACGGTCCACGATGCCTATTTGATTAATCTGGGTGCCACAAATCCGGTAACTTACCAGAAATCGTATCATGCATTCGTGGATGAACTGCAAAGATGCGAAGCCTTAGGCCTTCCATATTTGGTGATGCATCCGGGATCTCACATGGGAGACGGGGAAACCGCAGGACTTGACCAAATCGCGAGAAGTATTCAACAGGCGTATTCGGCATCCGGAATAGAACGAACAATAATATTACTCGAGAATACTGCAGGGCAGGGCACCAATTTGGGATACCGTTTCGAGCAGTTAAAATACTTGATCGATCATAGTGGATTAGATGACAAAATATCCGTTTGCCTGGATACTTGTCACCTTTTTGCCGCCGGATACGATATTCGAACCGCTGAAAAATGGAAACAGGTCAGAGCAGAATTTGACCGGGTCATCGGACTGGAAAAACTGAAAGCGTTCCATTTGAATGACAGCAAAAGAGAATTTGACAGTCGTGTGGACCGTCATGCCCGCATCGGTGAGGGTGAAATTGGTCTCGAAGGATTCCGGGCAATTGTCAATGATTCGGATTTGAGACAGATACCCATGATTTTGGAAATACCCGGTGGTCTTCAAGCTTACAAGAAAGATTTAGAGATATTGCGAGGGTTAATATAAAAGATAAAAATCATATTCTGAGTTTTATTTCTTAAAGCTTTTGATCACATTTTCTTTCTTCCCAACTTTATTGAGAGAATCACCAAATTTTTTGTCGCGGTTTGTCGTCTGTTAATAAATCACTTTCAAAATTTCGGCGAATTAATTCTTGACAAAGAAAAAATCAACTGTTATATTAAAAGTGATAATGATTATTATTTTTAATTTTAAATGAAAAACAAATACTCAAAACAGCGGGAGAAGATTTTAGAAATCGTCATGGCATTTGGTCAGCATCTTTCTGCAGACAAAATTTATGATGAGCTGAAAAAAGAGTTTCCCAAAATAAGTCTGGCAACTGTTTATAGAAATCTGAACATATTGGTGCGACAAAACAAAATTCGAACCGTTAGTGCCGGATCAACAACTTACTACGATCCTAAAAATTTTCATCACTATCATTTTATCTGTAAATCGTGTGGCAAAATTGAAGATGTTGATGAATTATTACCGGAGACCTATTTAAATCATATTACATCGAATATGCCACATCACATTCAAAGTCACGCGCTGAAATTTTATGGTATCTGCAATAATTGCTTTAACAATAAATAACTAATTGATTGTCTC
>CAZVKP010000340.1:0-4464 GCA_964627635.1 uncultured Calditrichaceae bacterium
GAGATTCATCGATTAAATCATCATCGGGGGGTGGAAGATGATCGTTCTGAATCACATCCAATAACCGGTTGTCCTCGCTATTGCTGAATGGGGCATCCATACTGAGATGACGACCTGAAATTTTTAGGGTATCTGCTACCTCAAAATCAGTCATTTCCAACTGCTTGGCAATTTCGCTCGCGCTGGGCTCACGTTCAAATTCCTGCTCTAAAGCTGAATAAGCTTTTCCTATCTTGTTCAACGCACCGACACGGTTTAAAGGTAACCGTACCACGCGGGATTGTTCCGCAAGTGCCTGCAAAATGCTCTGGCGGATCCACCACACCGCATAAGAAATAAATTTAAATCCCCGTGTTTCATCAAACCGCTTGGCAGCTTTAATAAGCCCCAAATTTCCTTCATTAATTAAATCCCCTAAGGATAAACCCTGGTTTTGATATTGCTTTGCCACACTCACCACAAACCGCAAGTTGGCTTGTGCCAATCTTTCCAGAGCAATCTGATCGCCTTCTTTAATCCGGCGAGCCAGGTCAATTTCCTCCTGTGGTGTTAAAAGAGGCACTTCACCGATTTCCTGCAAGTACTTGTCTAATGATTGACTTGCTCTACTTATTGAGCCACGCGCCATGCTTTAAAAAGTCCTCCTTTTATTCGTTTTATTTTTTCACTTAAATTCATTAATAACAATTTAAAAGTTAACCCAACCACCGTTACTAACTACACTTTTCCGATGGTTAAGTTCCAGAGAAATATTATTTAATTTTTCAAGGAATTTTCGTGCCTGATTTGCTTTCATAAAGCGAGGTTGAAACTTTACTTCTTTATTGTACACATTTAATGGATAAATTTTACACTTTTTGATTCCTTTGGTTCCGAAAAAAAATTTTAAAAGCATGCTTTCTTTTGCATTTTCACTAAAAGAGCCAAATATATAATTTCCCAAACTGTACGCTATCATTTTATTTTTATATATCTCGATTCCCTGAATGACATGGGGATGATGTCCTATGACCAAATCTGCTCCTGCATTGATAGTTTTGTGTGCCAGCTCTATTTGATAGTCTTTAGGTGTCTCCATGAGTTCACTACCCCAATGGAATGAGATGATGAGGAGATCACTCTCTTTTTTAAATCTCCGCAGATCGTCATAATAAAATGTGTGCCAGGGAAAGCAGGTGCCGGCGGTGCTGTCCGTCGCCCAAAATTCTTCCGGAAAAGTTAAGCTGTAGCTGGCAATAATAATCTTTTTTCCTTTTTTAGTTAATTTGGCAGGTTTACGGGCCTGTGAAATATTCATTCCTGCACCGGCATACTGAATATTGTTTTGTTTCAGCAAGTCCATGGTCTGTTGAAGAACAGACGCACCAAAATCCATGATATGATTGTTTGCCAGGCTTACCACATTAATCCGACCTGCTTTTAGGACCTGGATTAAATCCGGAAGCACTTGAAAAGTATAGCTTTTTTCAAAGGCTCTTCCACCGGTCCCGAATGGTGCTTCCAGATTGGCAAACATGATATCACTGTCAGATAAAACCATATTCAGTTTTCTAAAGGGATAGTCATGGCCGTTCCGGACAATTGTTTCCTGTGCCCAGGAACCCAGCATCACATCCCCACCTGCAACTATCCGTAAGGAGCCATCATCAGCATTGCCGGAAAATGCAGCGGGTTGCAGTATAAAAAGCAGGAATGTTAGAATTAAAAGCTCATTCCTGAGAGAAATTTTACTAATCAAAATCGACCCCGTCTTCTTCTCTGATTTTGACCAGATCTTTCTCCTTCTTTAGTAAGACGGTTTGAAGCTCATCGATTTCCTTTTGGATTCGGGAAATGGTTTCGTCCAAAGCTAATCTTTTTGCACCGGTATCGAACTTCTCATAAACGTATTTGCCCAGCTCTGCATATTTTTCGTCCAGATGGTGTTCAATATGCAAGATTTCCATCTTGATTTTACCGACGCTGGTTAACTCTTCCGTCTTATCGATTGCTTCATTAAAACTCTCTAAAATGTTTTTTTTGAATTTACCCCAAAAATCAGCCATGGTTTATTATCCGATGTATAATTCTACATATAATTCGTCAAATTTATTCAAATCTTTACCATAATTTTTTTAAAACTAATAACTTTTGTTAAATTAATAATGATGACCAGAAACTTGTTCCGTGCAAATTACAATTTTTTAGCTGAAATGCTTCACTTACCGTTTTTCCCAAATCAGCAAAAGAGTTGCGTGTGCCAAGATTTATTCCCATCTTTATCTCAGGTCCATAAAGTAAAACCGGCACATATTCTCTGGAATGATCAGTACTTGGCGTGGTTGGATCATTCCCATGGTCAGCAGTGATAATAAATAAATCTCCCGGTTGGATGAGCTTTAAAAAATGAGGGATACGATTGTCAAATTTCTGCAACTCTTCATAGAAACCCTGTGGATTATTCCGGTGTCCCCACAACATATCAAAATCCACTAAATTGATCATGATCAACCCGTCTTTCACCCGCTCCATCTGTTTTTGCAGTACTTCCATTCCGTCTGCATTGCTCTTGGTATGAGGCTTTATGTCCCAACCTTCTCCGGCATATAAATCATCAATTTTGCCAATGCCAATAGTTGGGACGCCATTTTCCTGCGCACAATTCTGAATCAGCTTACCTGTCGGTTTTAGGGAAAAATCCCGTCTTCCTCTGGTTCTGATAAAATTCTCGGGACTGTCTCCAATAAAAGGTCTGGCAATCACGCGGGATACCGCATGTTTTCCGGTCAAAATATTCCTGGCAATTTCACACATCTGATATAGTTCCGCTTCCGGAATCACCGATTCATTGGCAGCAATCTGAAAAACACTATCAGCAGAAGTATAAACAATTGGATTTCCGGTTCGCAGATGTTCCATTCCCAGTTCTTTAATAATTTCGGTACCGGAGGCTGGTTTATTTCCCAGGATGTTCCGGCTGATTTTTTTCTTAAATGGTTCCAAAACCTCTGGTGGAAATCCATTGGGATAAGTTGGAAAAACAAAGTCCAGAATCAAGCCGGCAATTTCCCAATGCCCGGTGGTGCTGTCTTTACCGGGAGATTTTTCCATCATCCGGCAATAACTTGCTAAGGGATTTTTTTGAGTCTTCACACCGCGGAGTGGAACGAGATTGCCCAATCCCAACTTTTCCAGATTTGGTAACTTCATCCCCCCGACTGCCTCAGCTAAATTACCCAGCGTATTGCTACCCTGGTCTCCAAAATTTGCAGCATCCGGCAACTCGCCAATGCCCACTCCATCCAAAACGATTAAAATTGTTCGGCGAATTTCAGTCATATCAATATAAACGGTATCACTTTCATCAATTTAAGATGAAATAAACCTTAAAAAGAGACAAAAAAATAATTATAACAAATGAATCTTCTTTTATTTCCAATCAGATCAAATATAACAATAGATATTTTTTAAACCTTCTTTAATATTATTGGACAAAGTACCATCCATTAAGGCTTAACAGTATTTAAACATAACTTAAAATTTATCAAACAGTTTTCGCCAGAGCTTTGTTTTTATTTTCCGTTGAGATTTTCTTTTGATCTCTTGTAGATGACCATATGCGGCTTCCTCACCCGCCAAAACCAACTCATCTACTTTACTAAAATCATACCACATACAATTTTCAACTTTTGGTTGGATATTTAAATCGGAAAACTCGGAATTTTCATCTGCTAAAAATGCGGATGTAATTGTATTCGCTCTTAAAATTACATCAAAGATATTACGGAAATCATTAAGCGGTTGTATTTGGCTTCGAACATCCACAGATACAATATAATGCGCACCCATTAAACGAGCAAATTTAACAGGAAGAGAATTACTCACGGCGCCATCGACCAAAATTTTTGAATCGTGGTGCACAGGCTGCAAATATCCGGGAATAGTGCTACTTGCTTTTACCGCCAAGCGAATGTCTCCCTGCTTAAACAAAACCGCCTGACCGCTTACCAGATCCGTAGCATTACAAGCGAACGGAATCTGAGTTTGCGATATATCGCCTGCTTTGATTAAATAATTTAAAACAGAATCAAGCTTTTCCTTTTTTAAAATCGCTTCACAGGAAATCACCATATTTAAATAAACACGTTTCATCAAATTACGCGCGATTTTTCGAAGAAAATCCCCCCCGGTTTGATCGTCCGGTTGTTTTTGCAGAAAGGTAACACCGAGGTTTTCAAATTCATCACTTGTAAAAAAACCTCGAACCCGTTTTTCTACAGAGGCAATGTGAGGATTTTGCGCATACATGGCGCCAATAATCGCTCCGATACTACAACCCACAATAAGATCAGGGCGAAAGTTCTCTTTTTCTAAAACTTTTAGAACCCCCAAATGTGCAAGTCCCCGGGCACCACCGCCTCCCAAAACCAAAGCTGTTTTCATAAAGTAAGCTCTAAATATATATCTTGAAGAAACTAATTGATC
>CAZVKP010000341.1:0-4459 GCA_964627635.1 uncultured Calditrichaceae bacterium
TCAATTCCACTATGGTTCGATTAAAACCCGGATCATTGTATTCCCCTTCCTCGGCGAAAAGAGATTTCAATTCCACTATGGTTCGATTAAAACACCTTAAGCGGCTCATACAGAGCCTGGAGGTATAAAATTTCAATTCCACTATGGTTCGATTAAAACTTCCGATGCTATGATCAATAGAATTGAAACCATATTATTTCAATTCCACTATGGTTCGATTAAAACCCTATCAGTTGACGGTCCTAATTTTAACTATATCGTATTTCAATTCCACTATGGTTCGATTAAAACTAACATTGATTCAAGCGATGTGCCTAACAGGTACATTTCAATTCCACTATGGTTCGATTAAAACAATATAACGTATGCTTGAAAGAAGTAAAGAAGCGGAGATATTTCAATTCCACTATGGTTCGATTAAAACACCTAACATTGATTCAAGCGATGTGCCTAACAGGTACATTTCAATTCCACTATGGTTCGATTAAAACTTTATGAAAAATATATCTTGTGGATAACCGAATATTATTTCAATTCCACTATGGTTCGATTAAAACCGAAGGGCTGTTTGAAGGGGCAGCAATAATTCTATAATTTCAATTCCACTATGGTTCGATTAAAACTCACCACTTCGAGAAATTCCTCGCCGGACTCTTTCTATTTCAATTCCACTATGGTTCGATTAAAACCTTGAGAGAGATTACCATCCCACTAATGGTAAGTGAATTTCAATTCCACTATGGTTCGATTAAAACAGTCAATGGTATTTCGCTCATCCTTATTATATGGATATTTCAATTCCACTATGGTTCGATTAAAACTCCCCGGCTTCGTCCGGATTGCCATCTTTATCGATGATTTCAATTCCACTATGGTTCGATTAAAACTGTATATCTTCCTGCATGGAGATCCGCCAGCCAGCGAATTTCAATTCCACTATGGTTCGATTAAAACCCGCCAAATCCTCCAAAAAAAATAAGGCTATTTCTAATAAAAACAAAACAGATTTTCCTGATTTTTTTCATGAAAGAGCGTCGATGTCCGGTGATAAGATTTTCCCCGGACTTCGACAACCTTAGAGAAAGGTATCCAATGGGTTCTTATCCAGACCCAAAATCTCTTTATCTAACCAACGGGATTCCCTGCTTTTAAATATTATCAGGCTGTCTTTCTCTTTATTCATAATCTGCTTAGCCTGCTGTTTCAACTCCTTTAATTTAACCTCGGTAATCTCTCCTTCAAACACAGAATTTTGGATCCAGTTCAAATATCGACGACACAGCTTTAGCATTTTTCCCACTCGTTTTTGCTCTACATCATAGACTAATATGACATACATTATAGTAAAGTGTTAATATTTAAGTGTTATAGTGTTATAGTGTTTGTGTGTTCAAGTAGTAGCGGGGTATAGTAGTTAAGCAAACTGAGTCTTTAGTTTTTACCGAATTACCAGAATACCTGAAAACAAAAACACTAAAACATAAATTGAACAATTTCTCAGTCATAAAAAATTGAAGAAATCACCACCAGATTTTAAATGGTTTATATTGCTGTATTCCTAAAATATGCTTGGTTAGTTTGTAGCATTCGAGCTTAACCAGATGTTTGTAGCTTACTTTCTTGTTTAAAGTGCGATGCTTGATGGTTTCGTTTAATCGTTCTTCAAAGGCTCGGATAAAGGCTTTCTTACCACTTTCTTTCATGAGACAAGAATTTAGTTTGGCGTCAAAATCCTTAGCATTTATCATCTTTTTGTTCAGAATTTTAAAGATAACGCGGTCCACTAAAATAGGTTTGAAAATTTCAGCAATGTCCAGCGCCAGGGAATACCTTCGGGTGCCGGGTTCGTGCAGGTAACTGATAGTGGGATTAAGCTGGGTCTGATAAATTGCCCTCAAGCAGGTTGTGTAACACATCATGTTGCCAAAAGAAATTAGAGCATTTACTTCGTTTTTTGGCGGCTGTTTGCTGCGCCCCGGCATCTCAAAATCCTTTAGAATAATATTAAATGCCTGATAGTAAAGTTGACGAATATTACCTTCTACTCCCATCAATTCCTGAACATCTTTACAATTTTGGATTTTACCTTGTAAACCTTCAAGTGTGTTCAGGTGTGCTTCCAGGTCCTTATCCCTGTTATGATAATAGCGTAAATTCTTTATCATATTAAAAACAGCTCCCTCTACGAAATCAGCAGCAATAGCTAACCGTTTGGTATTCCCAGTATAGTGACGTGTCTGAGCAATCACTGTTTTTCCAGCCAAAAGGTATTCTTTTGGCATGAACGAGCCGCTGTAATTTTCGTAATAATCAAAAAAATGCACAGCTATTTGATTTTTACCCAGAAAATTGTACAGTGCAGAATTTGCATCCAGTGTGCCAAAGACATACAGATCGGAAATACCTTCAATTGGAATGTACTTGGGCTGTAGATCATGACCCTGCTCATCCACGGCAATAAATTTCAGGGTGTTATCTTTTCGGCTAATCCGACCGGGGTTGAATAAGTAATAGTTTTTTTTCATAGTTCTTTTTTGAGGTGTTTTAGTGTTCAAGTGTTCTGGTGTTTTGGTGTTTTAGTGTTTTAGTGTTCAAGTGTTCGGTTGTTTAAGAATTTTGTTGATTTACGTTGAACACCAGAACACCCGAACACTGCTTAACTGTTTTTCTCTCCACTCCAGCAGAAATCATGATAGGAACAGCTTCGACACAATTTCTTGGCAATACGCTGAGGTGCATCTTCCTGATACACGATTTTCGTAATTTCTCTCCGTACTTTATCCAAATAACGGATATCTGCATCGGACAATTCTATGGTGTCCCGGCGGCGTAATTTAGGATATTCCAGAATGGCTGTCGCTCCTTTTACGCCGTTACTATTCAGAACATACAAATAATATTTTGCCTGCCAGAAATGCGCCTGTTCAATTTTATTGGACTTTTTTACTTCGTGCACAATTTTATTTTTTGGATCGTAATAATCGATCTTGACGCCGTCCAGTTCTATCTCCGTGTATTTTTCAGTCCGTTGGGGATAGGCGGTTTCGTGAATGAAGCGCCCTTCGTCCACCAACTCGGAGGTGTGTTCCATTTGAATGCCGTTGGCAAACAGCCAGAGTTTACGATGACAAACGAAATAATAATTGATGTGGGTGCCGGTAATGGTCATTGGGTGGATTCGTGTTTTAGTGTTCTGGTTTTTCCATATTGTAAATGAGGGTAAGTCCATTTTGTCAGTTTGTTTTGCGTCAAGCTGTGTTTGGTAGCTTTTTACTTGTTTTTTGCCCTACTAATAAATGTTTGGTAATCAATTGTCTCTGCGCCGGTTTTTACGGTGCTTATACAGCCGTTCAGTAAAGCCGCCTTCTTTTTCAAAGGCTGCTGCTTGGGCGGCAATTTGACGGCTTAAGAGGGAAGCGGTAACGTTTATTAAAACTAAAATAGCATTAGCTGCTGTTTCAGAATATCTGGTTTTTATGGACAGTGTGGACTCATTGGACTGTCCAACTTGTCCACTTTGCCCGGCAACCTCTTTTACCCAAAGTGCCACCTCATCAGCAGTTTTACAGCGCCGATCGATCAGTTGCTGGCGGCGTGGGTCGTTTGGCTGCCACTGCGCCAGACCCCGCTGCCTTAGAAAATCTTCATAATCCAACCGCAGTTCTTCCAGGCTGGCGCGGGCTACATTGGTCAGTTTCATTTCCATTTTTTTGGAGGTGCCGGATACTTTGCTGCCTTCAGCAATGTTTTGCACGCCGCTTCGGGCAGCCTGCACCATCTGGTCGTGGGTGCGGCTGCGCAAATCGATGTAACGGTTACAGAAGCGTACCGTCAGATCATAAACCAGTTGCGCTAACTGAAAACTTTTCAGTTTCCGGTAACCGCCGTGCTTTGGAAGTAATGAATCGGACATTTAGTGTTTTAGTGCTTGGGTGTTCTTGTGTTCTGGTGTTTGAGTTTTTTAATGTTCTGTCATTTTGTTTTATTACCTTTGTGATCTTGATTTGACAATTGCCTCCGGATTTTTTTTCAGCTATTTCATGACATTATTTAGATAATTTTTCAACAAAAATTGTTATCGGAAGCCTTTTATTTGATCTGATTTTCAAAATCAAAATCTGAAATTACTTTAATTAACTTTTTCTCAGCATTTTCAAGTGCGTCAGCGGATTCATTTTGGATGACAACATATCCGGCACAGGGCAATGTCACAAAAACATCAACTCCATTAAGATTTTCATCTATGATCGGCTTCACCCTTGGCGTTTCGGTATCTTCCATTATTTTTGTTCTAATTGCAGAGGCAATTTTATTTGCATTCATGCTGATTGCCACTGCTAGCGTTTCCATCGGACTAAACGTTCTGGATTGATTACTAGTGACTCGCCAATTAATAAGTGCTTTTGCCAATGCCGGAATTATTTCCTTCCTTTTCGGTTCCGGACAAACCAGGCAATCG
>CAZVKP010000342.1:0-4455 GCA_964627635.1 uncultured Calditrichaceae bacterium
ATAGATTACCAACCACTCGATGGTTTAAGCAGAGAGTTAAATCTCTTAATGAAGAAAAATGGAAATTATATAGACATTTCATTAAAGGCTTAAACTATTGCAATCGGCTTTTTGAACAATGGTACAGAAGTTTTTACGGAATTCTGAACAAGTCTTTGGGTCGATTTGTTATCTATGATCGTTATGTTTATGATTCATTTTTGGCAACTAAAACCAATAGTTTTGGGAAACGTATTCGTCGATGGTTGCTAAGAAATACCTGCCCTGCTCCGGACCTGGTAATCTTGCTGGATGCCCCCAGCGATGTGCTATACAATAGGAAAGGTGAACATTCACCTGAAATACTCGAGCGTCAACGACAGGTGTTTCTAAATTTGAAAAATAGAATTCCAAATATGACAGTGGTTGATGCAACCCAAGATGCAGAAAAAGTCCAGCGGGAAGTCATATCGTTGATCTGGAACCGGTTCCGGAGGCGCGAACTAATGAAGGGGAAAAATGGAAGAGGTTGTTAGCCCAACCAAAGAAACAAAACGGGCTTTTAGTCAGGATACGACTCGTAAGCAAATCCGCGGTTCCACCTTACTGCTGTTGGGAAGATTTTTAGCTGTGGGGATTAATTTTGCCTCGCAGGTCCTGATTGTGCGATATCTTACGAAATCAGATTACGGTTCATGGGCTTATGCTTTAGCGATTGTTGCATTTTTTCACGGGCTTTCATCCCTTGGGCTTCGTAGAGCTATTACTCGATTTATTCCGATTTACCACGAAAAGGAAGAATTCGAGAAACTCTTTGGAACACTTTTTCTGACATTTGGAACAAATTTCCTGAGCACATTCCTTATCGTTGGAGCAATTTATTCCTCCCCGGAAACAATATCCCATCTGATCAGCGGAGAAGAACAGCCTGTCACACTTGTTCTTATTCTAATTTTCATGGTGCCGGTGGAAGCCATCGATGGTATTCTTATTGGGTTGTTTGCAAGTTTTGCAAGTCCACGTACCATATTCACCCGGAAGTTCATTGTAGGTCCGTGCATCAAATTAACAGCAGTCATTTTATTGATTGTCTATGGGAGCGATGTACTGATTCTCGCTTATGGGTTTTTGTTTGGCAATGTAATTGCAATACTATTTTATACCTGGATGTTATTTCGGATGATGCGCAATAATGGAACTCTTGAAAAATTTAATTTAAAAAACATAAATATCCCTGCAAAAGAAGTTTTTTCATTTACAATTCCGCTCCTCACATCAGATTTAGTTACTATTCTGCTTCATTCCAGTGATACGTTAATACTTGGATATTTTCATGCAACAGAGGAAGTGGCGCTTTACCAGGTTATATTGCCGGCAGCTCATTTCAATAAATTAGTAATGATGAGTTTTGCATTGCTTTATACACCAATAGCAGCACGTTTATTTGCAAAAAATGATTATGCCGGTATTAACAATCTTTACTGGCAGACGGCAATTTGGTTAGGTGTTCTTTCTTTTCCGGTGTTTGCATTAACTTTTTCCTTAGCCGAACCTTTAACGGTATTTCTATATGGTGCCCGTTATGAGACATCCTGGATATTTTTACAGTTACTCGCCCTTGGATATTATTTTAATGTTGTGCTTGGTTTTAACGGATTGACACTCAAAGTTCTGGGTAAATTACGGTATGTGGTGATTATCAATGTAATTGCAGTGGTAATAAACTTAATCTTAAATTTACTATTAATTCCACCCTACGGGGCTTTAGGGGCAAGTATTGCAACCGCAGCGAGCATGATAGTTCATAATATTCTTAAACAGGCAGGATTAAGATTAGCTTCGGGTATTGCGATCTTTGATTGGCATTATCTCTCTTTTTATATAGTCATCAGTGCTTGTGCCATAGGGGTATTCCTGTTTCAGTTTTTTGTGACAAATAATATTTTCATTCTTATTCCTCTATTGGGAGCAGTTTCATTACTGATGATTAAGTTATTGCAGGAAAAATTAAATTTGGAAGAGACATTTCCGGAGCTCCTAAGACTACCTTTTTTAAAAAGTATCTTAAATTTTAAGATTTGGAAATAGCAAAACTGCTTTAGGATTTTTTATGCTTGAGACAACAATGAACACAGAGTTTAAGCCCGGTACCAATCTTAAAGGGGATATGGTGACCGCCGACTGGCGTTTCTTGTTGCCGACTCTGGAGTATGAGAACATCGGAGTCATTGGAATTCCCCCCATTTCTACGCTTTCGGTTTTGTCTAAAATGAGTAATAATGTGTTTTTGATTATTTCTGAATCGGAAAAAGCGAGTGCAATGGAAATATTTCAAACGCGGCAGGAGTTAGCAAATTGCAGTATGATGACGTTTAACGAAACAGTTGGTGGGGTGATTCAAAAGGATAGTCTAGATTTAATTGTTATTTCAGAATCATCTTTGGTTCGGAAATTACTTAAACAGTCAGAATATTTTCTCGATCTTATTTCTCTTCTAAATTCAAATGGCATTCTTTATTTTGTCATAGAAAATCCACTCAGGCATCTACTTTATCGGAAAGCGCTTTCTTCATTTTCCGAAATGGGTTTTTACAGCCACCGGATTTATTATCTGGCACCGCCTGTTGGCAGAATGCAATCTGCCGTGTTTCTTAAAGAAAAGGAATTGAGGCGTTATTTGTTTTCTAAAATAAGTTATAATTCAACATTAAAAAATTTAATTACAAAAATCGCCGGAATATTATATGGAAGCTATCCCCGAGCATTGGTATTTTGTAAATCGAAGAATAATACAAAGGAAACCCTTCCCGATTATTTATTACAAATTGCAGAAAAAACAGGATTAAATATCTCGAAGTATAAATGGGGCTTATCTGCGGGAGGCAGGTATAACGCAAAAAAGATTCTATTTTTTTTATCTCATAATCAGACAAGCATTCCCCACATTTTAATAAAACTAACGCGAAGTTCCGAATTTAACTCTCGGCTGGAAAATGAATATCGCATATTATCTTTTTTGAAAAAAAATACAATATTATCAGAAAACTCTTTCCCAGAACCCCTTTTTATTGGCTATCATCAAAATCTCGCAGTAGTAGGTCAGAGTGTGATCCGGGGAATTCCGTTTAAAAATCAGAGTAATGGAACGGCTGATAGTCCGATTGCCAGGAAAGCCATCGACTGGATCACTCAATTAGGAGTTAATTCATTGGAAGAAAATGCAGTGAGCACTGAGTTGGTATTTGAAAATCTGATACAGTTGTTAGAAAGATTCCGACAGATCTATAGTATTTCACAGGAACTTCAAAAATTTCTTTATACCCAAATCAAATCTATAAAAAAAATGAGTGACTTTTTCCCGCTTGTCTTTCAGCATGGAGACCCGGGTTATTGGAACATGATTTTGAATGACAAAATGGAAATTGCAGTTATAGATTGGGAGGCAGGTGAACCCCAAGGCATGCCGTTATGGGATCTGTTTTATTTCATTAAAACTTATGGTTCTTGGGTAGCACGTAAATCCAATGGGACTACTGGTTCTCTTGAGAGTTTTAGACAACTATTTCTTTCAAAAACAGAGTTAGGGAATATGTTAATTAACGCAACTCAACATTATTGCATGCGCATTAACTTAGATACTTCTTTTGTGGAACCCCTGTTTTACACTTGTTGGATGCACAGGGCATTAAAAGAAGCCACGCGTTTGAATTTAGATGCTTTAGATGATGGGCACTATTTTAACCTGGTTAATCTGGTGGTTAAACATAGGGAATCTTTAATATTATAAATGTTATTCAAGTTGAGAAATTTAGTTGAGGATTAAGCAATGAAAAACAAACCCAATATTCTTTTGATTGTAATGGATTCTGTACGTGCATCTAATTTGTCCTGTTATGGTTATAATCGAGCAACAACGCCTAATATTGATAGATTAGCTACTCAGGGAGTTCTATTCGAACAAGCTATTTCGGAAAGTTGTTGGACATTACCAGTTCATTCTTCCTTATTTACTGGTTTATTTCCCACGAACCACAGGGTTGAAATATCTCAGGATGCACTTCCTTCTGATTCGCCTACTTTAGCAAAAATCCTGAAAGATCAAGGTTATCAAACTTGTTGTTTTTCAAATAATGCATATATAAGTGCTGGCACAGGGTTGACCCAGGGATTTGACACAGTTGAGGATATTTGGCGTATTGTAAACCCCAGAGGAATTAAACGTACAAAAGCCTCAAAACTTATCATTCAATTAAAAAAAATAGGGCCGGCAGGTAAACCCTTTATTCGAATAGTACGATTTTTCAGCAAAATTCGCAAAATTTTCAAAGAACGAAATCGCACGAGCGATAGTGGTGCTAATATTACTAATGAGAAAATTGGGACTTGGCTTTCAAATTCCTGGAAAAAAGATTCTCCCTTCTTTATGTTTGTAAATTACATGGAATGTCATGAGAGATATTCTCCTCCTTATCAGAT
>CAZVKP010000343.1:0-4429 GCA_964627635.1 uncultured Calditrichaceae bacterium
AAACCATTGTTAGAATGAGACCGACGACAGCAAAAGGCGCTTTTTTAAGAAGCATTTACTTATCGAATACCATGGGACCCGGGATAAAAATGATTGCAAGCGCTACTGAGTATCAAGACAGAAGATAAACGTTGAGGAAAAGCAATATGTCGACGCCACAAAAAGAACAGATAGTTCAGGAAATGACTGATAAATTTGGTAAAGCGACCGGAATTTATTTGGTTGATTTTACCGGAATGGACGTAAATACAACAACTGAACTCCGTAAAAATTTTAGAGAATCTCAGGTTGAGTACAGGGTTCTAAAAAATACCTTAGCAAAATTATCATTCAGTAATGCCGGAATCAAAGGGATGGAGGAGTATTTAACCGGTGTGAATGCTTATGCCATTAGTTATGATGATCCAACCATTCCTGCTAAAATACTAGAAAAAAACAAGGAATTTAAAGATAAAATTCATTTTAAAGCAGCCATGTTCGAGGGTAATATTATTGGTCCGGATCGGGTTGAAGCTATTTCAAAATTACCAAGTCGTGAGGAATTATTAGGACAACTGGCGTCTATGCTTAATTCTCCTATGTCAAAATTGGTTAATACTTTGAATGCCACAATGGTAAACTTGGCTAATGTTTTAAAATCGTTAGAAGATAAGAAAAATCAATAAGTTCAAGAAGCATTATTAATGGAGGTAATCTTAAAATGGCTGAAGTAAAGCGTGAAGATGTACTCGCTTATTTAGAAAAGGCGACTATGTTAGAAGTTTCGGAGTTAGTTAAAGAAATTGAAGATAAGTTTGGCGTTACCGCAGCAGCTCCTGTGGCAATGCCTGCTGGTGGTGCGGCAGCCGCTCCTGGGGCTGAGGCAGCCGAAGAAGAAAAAACAGAATTTGATGTGGTTTTAAAAGATGTGGGTTCTCAGAAAATTCAGGTAATTAAAGTGGTGCGTGCGCTTACAAATCTTGGATTGAAGGAAGCCAAAGAATTGGTAGAATCCGCGCCAAAAGAAATTAAAGAAGGTGTGGCCAAAGCGGAAGCCGAAGACGTCAAGAAACAATTGGAAGATGTTGGCGCTTCTGTTGAGATCAAATAGACGTTTATTTATGATAGTGTTATAATATTAATGTAAAATGTGAAGTTAAAAAGAGGTGGTTTCTTTTGAAAGAAACAAATGTTATTCAGAGAAAGTTTTTCTCTAAAATTCCAACAGATATGGAGTATCCGAATTTGTTGGATATTCAGCGAAAATCATTTCAGGATTTCTTACAAGAAGAGGTTCCGCCGGATGCCAGAGAAGAAAAAGGGCTTCAGGCGGTTTTTCTTGCGACATTCCCAATAGTGGATAGTCGGGAAAATTTTATACTGGATTTTGTTGAGTACTATTTGGATAAACCCAAATATTCTGTTAAAGAATGTCGGGAGCGAGGATTGACTTATGCTGTTCCGTTAAAAGCGAAAATGCGATTGTCTATTAAAGATTTAACCGGAGAAACAGAAAATTACACCGAAACAATAGAGCAAGATGTGTATCTTGGTAATTTGCCTTATATGACGCCGAGAGCAACATTTATTATTAACGGAGCAGAACGAGTTATTGTGAATCAGCTACACCGAGCGCCGGGTGTCTTTTTCGATGAAAGTATTCATCCCAATGGTACCAAGATATTCTCTGCCCGGGTAATTCCCTTCAGAGGAAGCTGGGTGGAGTTTATGACGGACGTCAATGATAGTTTGCATGTCTATATTGATAGAAAAAAGAAGTTCTTTGTTACCACTTTTCTCCGTTCTCTGGGATTCACAACCAATGTGGAAATATTAGAATTATTCGGACTAATTGATGATATTGATTTGAAAAAGACGGAAACCCTGGAGTTGGTGGGCAGACGAACGGTGGAAGATATTGTGGATCAAAAAACCGGTGAAGTGCTTTTGGAAGTCGGAACTGTGCTGGATGAAGAAAGTGTGGAGGCGCTCAAGACGAGTGGATTAAAGAAAATTAGACTGCAACATCCCAATGATCCGACCATGCCAAATATCATTTTGAACACACTTGAAAAAGATGATGCCAAAGATGAAGAAACTGCGTTGAGAAAAATCTACAGCTTATTGCGTTCGGGTGAACCCCCCGATCTGGAAACTGCCCGCGGATTATTGGATAAAATGTTTTTTAATGCCAAACGGTATGAGCTGGGGAAAGTAGGACGATATCGCCTGAATAAGAAACTCGGTCTTGAAGTTGATGTGGAGAACACGGTTCTGATAAAAGAAGATTTTGTTGAAATTATAAAATATCTGATCAATCTAAGAGACGGTAAAAGGGCAACAGACGACATTGACCATCTTGGAAACAGACGAATTCGCACTGTTGGGGAACAGCTTTCGGCACAGATGAATTTGGGCTTAACCCGAATGGCACGCACCATTAAGGAACGGATGAATTTGGGAGATTCGGAAACGTTAACTCCGCAGGAACTGATTAATGCCCGGGCGATTACCTCGGTTATTAATACTTTTTTTGGAACTTCTCAATTGTCCCAATTTATGGATCAAACAAATCCATTGGCCGAGCTGACCCACAAGCGCCGCATGAGCGCGTTGGGGCCGGGGGGCTTAACCAGGGAACGAGCCGGCTTTGAAGTCCGTGATATTCATTACACGCACTATGGCAGATTGTGTCCCATTGAAACACCGGAAGGTCCCAATATCGGCCTGATTTCATCTCTTTGTGTGCTTGGAAAGGTTAATGAATTTGGATTTATCGAAACACCATACCGGAAGGTCGAAAACGGACAACTTACCGATAAAATTGAATATCTTTCTGCTGATGACGAAGAAAGAACCATTATTGCACAGTTTAATGCTCCGGTTGACCCCAAAACCCGCAAATTTGAGAGGGATTTAATTAAAATTCGGCAACGGGGTGATTTCTTGTTATCGAATCCTAAAGATGTTCAATACATTGATGTTACCTCTAATCAGATTGTCTCTCCCGCAGCATCCTTAATTCCGTTTCTGGAACACGACGATGCCAACCGTGCTTTAATGGGATCGAATATGCAGCGTCAGGCAGTTCCAATTATTCAACCCAGAGCGCCAGTAGTTGGCACCGGCATGGAAAGAACCGCTGCCCGGGATTCCGGCTCGTTAATTATTTCTGATGTAGATGGTGTAGTAGAAATGGTGGATAGCGAAAAAATAATTATCCGTGTAGAAAAGGGTTCGGTTGAGGATACTCGTCAGATTTTGTCCGGTGAAGCACAACGTGTTGAATACGATTTAATGAAATTTGTCCGAACAAATCAAAATACTTCAATCAATCAAAGACCATTGGTTTCACAGGGACAGAAAGTGAAGAAAGGGGATGTCCTCGCTGACGGACATGCCACAGACAGAGGCGATCTGGCTTTGGGCCGAAACGTTTTGGTTGCTTTTATGCCATGGAATGGGTATAACTTTGAGGATGCCATAGTTATGTCTGAGCGAATGGTAAGAGATGATGTCTACACTTCAATACATGTTGAAGAATTTGATACGCAGGTTCGAGATACGAAACGGGGCGAAGAAGAGTTGACCCGAGAAATTCCAAACGTAAGTGAAGAAGCAACTAAAGACCTTGATGAGAACGGTATTGTTCGTGTTGGAGCAGAAGTTGGCCCGGGCCACATATTGGTTGGTAAGGTGACACCAAAGGGAGAAACGGAGCCTACGCCGGAAGAAAAATTACTTAAAGCAATTTTCGGAAGCAAAGCGGGTGATGTTAAAGATGCCAGTCTGAAACTGCCTTCGGGAATGGAAGGTGTTGTAATTGACACCAAACTGTTTTCCAGAAAAAAGAAAGATGCCAAGACAAAGAAAGAAGATAAAAAGCAAATTGATAAGTTGGAGAAGGATAGCGAAGAGCGCATCAAACAGATTCAGACCCACTTATTGGATTATGTGGTGGAAAAATTTGGTGACAAACCTACTGTGGGCATCAAATCTAAAGCTGGAAAGTATTTGGTTAAGCCAAAAGCTAAAATTACCCGATCTGCACTGGAGAAAGTGGAAATTGATGTTATTGATTATCTGGAACCCTGGTTTGAAGACAGTGGATTGAATGAAAAAGTACGGAAAACATTCTCGGAATACAAGACCCTGATACGAGAAATTGAAAATGACCTTAGAACTGAAAAATATAAAATAATGATCGGTGATGAGCTACCGCCTGGGATTGTCCAATTAGCTAAAGTTTACGTTGCTCAAAAACGTAAATTAAAAGTTGGCGACAAAATGGCCGGACGTCATGGTAACAAAGGAGTTGTGGCTAAAATAGTTCCGATGGAAGATATGCCCTTTTTACCCGATGGCACTCCGGTAGATATTGTATTGAATCCGTTAGGCGTACCGTCTCGAATGAATCTGGGACAGATATTTGAATCTACATTGGGCTGGG
>CAZVKP010000344.1:0-1471 GCA_964627635.1 uncultured Calditrichaceae bacterium
TACGGCAACAGAGCCCTAGAAAATAACGATTGGCTGCGTGCATCACATTTTTTTGCGCTTTCGGCAGCAGAAACTAATCAACCTGAACATGTTGAAAAATGCATGAGCAAAATTAAAAGTTTAAATCGACTTTTGGCACTCTATTCTCAAATAAATTTAAGAAATATGCTTTATGGTGTTGAAGTATCGAATGACGAAAAGCGACTGGTAACCTGGGGAAATAATAATTCCGTGCAAATCTGGAATATGAAGAATAGTGCTCTCAAAATAGATCCTCTGATTCATAATAGCAAAGTTTGGGGAGCAACTTTTAGTCCGAATGATAGATACATATTAACCTGGGCTGCGGACAGCACTGTACGCCTATGGAATGTAAATGACGGCACTCTTGTGTTCAAGCCGATTAAACATGCCGGTAGTGTAAATGGAGCGACATTTAATAAGACCGGAAGGTTAATTTTAAGCTGGTGTTCTGGTGGAACGGCTGGTTTATGGAATACAGTTAATGGTATCCAGGCAATAGAACCATTAAAGCACGAGGAATCCGTTAAAAAAGCCATATTTAGTGATAATGAAAGATATATTTTGACACTCACTTATAATGGAAAAGTAAAATTATGGGATTCGGAAGACGGTTCTCTCCTCTCGGATGATCGGCTTAAGCACAGACCTTCAGGTCAAAAGATAAAAGGAATGAAATTCAGCAAGGATGATCGACAAATCTTGACCTGGACGAATCAAAATGTATATTTATGGAATATCCGTGATTTAAGTCCAGCCATTAAGCCTATAGAGTTTGATTACGGTATGTTGCAAGGAGCAAAATTTAGTAATGATGGACGTTTTATTGTGACCTGGGATGCTTATCGGTATGCACAGGTGTGGCGAACTGTTAATGGGACCCCGGTTTCAAAGCCATTGAATCACAATACGGGGGTTTTAGGAGCCAATTTTAATTATCAAAATAACAGAATTGTTACCTGGAATGAGGAAAATATGATTTTAATCTGGGATTTTATGGAAAGCGCCTTGGTAGCAAATCCGGTAAGCCACCATAATGAGGTTGGAAACGCCATTTTTAGCGACAATGATGACTATTTGTTATCGTGGGGTAAGGATGGTATTGCCCGTCTGTGGAGCGCAAAGACCGCCACTCCCCAAAGCATTGAGCTTTTACATGCTGGTGCGCTCAGTGGTTCCGAATTTAGTACCAGCGGTGAATTTATTATTACCTGGAGTCGGGTCGACAACTCGGTAAAAGTGTGGAAAATGAATTTGGAGGAAGAGAATCAATTAACGGGTTTACTTTCTAATGATCACTTCCCCAACGATAGGTTGTCACTACTGGTAGAAGTATTGACCGGAACAATTATGGATGAAGGGGGCAACTTAAGGATATTAAATACCTATGGCTGGCAACAAAGGAAACAGCAGTTGAGAGAAATAGATCCGCAGTATTTTATTTCATGGC
>CAZVKP010000344.1:1481-4428 GCA_964627635.1 uncultured Calditrichaceae bacterium
AGAATTAATGTTGTGATAAGACGAGTATAATGGATATATATTTATTATTGCAACTAATTCTCATTAATAAACCAGAAATAAATTGTTTTTATTAGAAATATGTTGACTTTTGAACAAATTTTTGTATCTTGTTAATGTGCGTTAGGTGTAGAGATTGAAAGTTAAGTATTTTTGTCCCTCAAAGAATTCAAATTAATATAGATAAGAATATCATATTTTAGGAAGAAATATGAAAACTGTACAGCTTATAGGGAAGATAGGTCTTCCCGCGACATTATTATGCTTAATTTTAACACATTGTGCTCCTTCTTTGCAGGAGCTGCCGGTGAAAAAACCGGCAACTCTTGGTTATGTGACATCAGTTCATAAAGATTTGATCTCGTTGCCATCCCCTAAGGAAAAAATTGTTGCGGCGGTCTATAAATTCCGGGATCAAACCGGGCAATACAAAACGTCCTCTTCGGGAGTATCATGGTCAACCGCAGTAACCCAGGGTGCCACTTCCATGCTGCTCAAAGCATTGGAGGATACCAAATGGTTTACGGTTATCGAGCGGGAGGGTTTGTCTAACTTATTAAATGAGCGCAAAATCATCCGTTCCAGCCGCGAAAATTATTCAGCTCAAAATGGCGAAAATCTGGCAGCTCTTCCACCCCTTTTGTATGCGGGTGTTATTTTAGAAGGCGGAATTATTTCCTATGAGACAAATACCGTCACTGGTGGGATAGGAGCAAAATATTTTGGTATCGGCGGATCAACACAATATCGTAAAGATGAAGTCACTATTTATTTGCGGGCAGTATCTACCCAGAACGGTCGGGTGCTCAAAACTGTTTATACCACCAAATCAATTTTATCGATGGCAGTGGATTTTAATGTTTACCGCTATGTCCGCTTTAAAAGATTGCTGGAAATAGAAACCGGTTTTAGCGTTAATGAACCGCCTCAGATGTGTGTTCTGGAAGCGATTGAAAAGGCGGTAATGAGTTTGGTGATAGAAGGAGTAATGGATAATCTGTGGTCATTGGAAAATCCACAGGATATTACCGCACCGATTATCACCGAATATGTGAAGGAAAAGAATACGGTTCAGGGGGATATCGATTACAGCGTCTCTCCCAATTTGTCGCCCCGTCACCTGGGTATGGGATTAACTGCAGGTGGTCAGTTTTATGCCGGGGATTATTCCAATGCCGAGCCACAACCCACCGGAAATGCATTTCTCCGCTTCAACTTTTCTCCACGATTTGCTCTGGTATTGAACGGCAATTTTGGCTATTTATCCAATGAAGATAGATTTAAAACCCAGGTGGGATTAGCAGAACTCCAAGCCGTCTGGACAATATTACCCAGTAAAAAGTTTTCTCCGTTTTTGGTACTGGGCGGTGGAATTATAGATTATCAACCTGAGGATAAATTGGGTAAGCCAATTCCGGTAGATAAGTCATTGGATGAACCCACCAATGATTTTGTTGCATCGGTGGTCTATGGGATCGGACTGGAGTATTTTCTGAATGAAAAGTGGAGTTTTCATCTCACATTCGATAACCGGTATACCTTTACGGACCAACTTGACGGAACGGTAAATGGGCGTCTAAAGGACGGATTTTGGGGTGGGAAGCTTGGATTTACCTATTATTTGGGATGGTAATTTATTTTACCTTTCCGGAGGCTGACAACTTCCGGGCAGGTCACAAAGTTTAAAACACGGGAAGTGGGGTTGACGGAATGGGAAACCATTCGAAAATCTATAATATCCTGATTGTTGATGATTCACAGACAATTGTGAATTATCTGATGGATATTTTAAAGGATCACCAACACAATCTGCTTTATACCTTTTCTAAAAATGAAGCGAAAAAGATTATTTCTAAAAACGAAATTGACATACTGGTTTGCGACTTAATGCTCCCGGAAAGAGACGAGGGCTTGGAAACAATTCGTTATTTTAAACAAATGTATCCACAATCCAAAGTGCTGGGTATTTCGGCTCATTCCGATTCGGATAATATTATCTCTGTTATTAAGGAGGGTGCTGATGATTTTGTGCCCAAAACTTCCACTAAAGATCAAATCATTAAAAAAATAAATTTATTAAAATCTGATATCATAACAAGAAATGGGAATGGGAACGGAATAGAAACTGAATCTAAGGATAATAAAATTATCGGAACCAGCGACCAGATGCAGGAGGTATTAGATAAACTTCAGGTGGTGGCGGACAATCAGGTGGATACCTGTTTGTTAGTCGGAGAGAGTGGTGTGGGGAAAGACCTGGTGGCACGGAGCATTCATAACCGGAGTGCACGGAAGGATAATCCATTTATCGCCCTCAATTGTGCCGGGATGCCGGATACCCTGATTGACAGTGAGTTGTTCGGATTTGAACGGGGCAGTTTTACCGGTGCCTACAATACCACCCAGGGAAAATTTGAATTAGCAAATAAGGGCGTATTGTTTCTGGATGAGATCAGTGAAATGCCCATACACCTGCAGGGAAAACTACTGCGGGTGTTGGAAAACCGGGAAATTTTGCGCATCGGCGGGAAGAAACCGATACCGGTGGATGTAATGGTGTTAGCCGGCACCAATCGTAATCTGGAGGAAGAGATTCAAAAGCAAACCTTCCGGGAAGACATCTATTACCGGTTAAATATGGTGAAAATTGAAATTCCGCCATTGCGGGAACGTGTCGAGGATATTCCATTGCTGGTCGATTATTTTTTAGAGGAAGTCAATTTAAGGCTCAATAAAAAGGTGGCGCTGGCGCCTGAAACCCTGGAACTGTTAAAGAACTATAAATTTCCGGGTAATGTAAGAGAGTTGAAGAATATAATTTACAGTGCGGCTTTATTTAATAAAAGTAATTTTATTGAACCTGAGGGTATTCAAATCTATTTTAGTAGCAATGGTTTTGATCAACCTCATAAACTGAAGAAAATTGATC
>CAZVKP010000345.1:0-4414 GCA_964627635.1 uncultured Calditrichaceae bacterium
TCCTGTGGATTTTGCGCAGTAAAAACAGGGCGGCCGCCGGATTACGATGTGGCTGAGCCTTTGCGGGTGGCAAAATCTGTGCAAGAGATGGGAATAAAACATGTGGTCATTACTTCCGTGAATCGGGATGAGTTGGACGATGGTGGTTCGGAAATATGGGCACGAACAATCCGAAAAGTACGGGAGGTGAATCCGAATACTTCGATTGAAGTTTTAACACCTGATTTCAAAGGTGTTTGGGATCAGTTAAAGACCGTATTGGATGCCAGACCGGATATCTATTCTCATAATCTGGAAACTGTGCCCTCCCTTTATCGCACAGTTCGGCCGCAGGCAAAATATCCCCGGTCCCTGCGCGTATTGGAAAATGCAAAAAATTATGGTGCTATTACCAAAACCGGCATTATGGTGGGCTTAGGGGAAACTTTTGATGAAATAAAGCAATTAATGAAGGATGCCATACAAGTTGGTGTAGACATTTTTACCATTGGTCAATATCTTCAACCCGGTAAAAAACATCTTCCGGTAAAACAGTATGTTAAACCGGCGGAATTTAATAAAATGCGTGAATCGGGATTGGAACTTGGTTTTAAGCATGTGGAAGCCGGTCCGCTGGTTCGTAGTTCATACCATGCAGAAGAACAGCTCGAGAAAATGCAAAAGCAGTTGGGTATCCATTCATTGAATCGTAAAGTGAGTTAAGAAAACTGATCTTATCATTATATGGTGAGGCTATCATCGATATTTACGAACTTTTTAACAAATCGGGCGAATTGGTATAGTCGTGAGGCACAAAATTTTAAAAACAATTTGTGGTAACAAGAATAATTTCAGAAATTTTTCCCTTATTCTGCATTTTGCTGCATTTTGATTTATTTCTGATTGTATTTTATATGCTTTTACAATTCATTCTTTAAGGAAGCGCTTTACTGTGGTTGGAGCTGATAACAACAATTAATACGAATGGAGAGATTTTATGGAGTTTCTCAATAATTTCTTTTTGCCTCCGTCCAGCGATCATCTGCATTTGATCAAATATATTACTCTTCTTATTTATTTTATCCATATCCCTTTCATAAGTCTGCTTGTTGGTGGTACTTTTTTTTCAGTTTTTTTCCGAATAATTGCCTTGATAGATGATAATTCCTTTTATAGACGGGTATCAGAAGATTTTGTTGATCTTCTTGTTTTCCGTAAGATGGCAGGTCTTATTTTGGGTGTTATTCCCCTTGTGGTTCTCACATTTATTGAAGGTCAGGTTTTTTATGATGCCACAATTACAATTACCAAGTTTTTAACATATACCACCATTTTGGTGGCAATCGGTATTACGTTTATTTACTTTTATCAATACACCTTCCAAAATCCTGAAATTAAACCCTATATTCAAATTTTTGCTGCTCTGCTCGGGTTGCTGTTTTTATTTGCGGGCTATTTTATTTTTAGTATGAGCACCAGTTTAATTGTTGATCCCACTTATTGGGCATTTGTAAATGATTTATCCGGTAGCTTATTTTCCTGGAATATTATTGCGAGATTTCTGCATTTTGTTACTGCCGCATTAGCAGTGAGTGGCGCTGCCCTGGTTTTTTTCTTCTTTAACTGGAATGAATCTAAGAAAGAAGTGGAGGATTCCTATGCCCAATACATCAGGAAACTGGGTGGGGGAATTGCGATTACATTTGTAATTTTTCAACCAATTTTTCTTTTCTGGAATTTGATCACAATTCCGGATTTTGCCATGTCCGAAGCGATTTATGGTCTGTCAGTCATTGTTTTATTCCTGATAATGATGATAAGTTTGAATTTGTATCGTTTACTTAAAGATGCTGAGTTCAGGGTGGGTACCAACGTATTTGTTTTGTTTGTAATTACCCTAATCGTTATGATTGTCAATGATCATCTCGCCAGAGAAAATGCCATAGAAAATCATACCGATCTGTTAATTGCCCGGGCCACCGAAGTTGAAAGTGCTCTGGCCGCTGAGCGTGAAGCCCAAATGGAAACCGAAGTAGAACCTGACTTGGAATTGGGACAGCAAGTTTATCAAAATCAATGTGTGAGTTGTCATCGCTTCGATCAAAGATTAGTGGGACCTCCTTACAACGAAGTGCTTCCTAAATATACTGACGATAAGGAGGCATTAATCAAATTTGTTAAAAATCCGGAAAAAATTGATCCAAATTATCCGGCAATGCCGAATCCGGGTTTAACCGATAAACAAACTCGTTCAGTAGTTGCATTTCTTTTAAAAAAATATGAGGAAGAACAATAAGAATAAGTGAAAATGTGGATCTGATATAAAATGAGATAGGAGATAGATGTGAAGCGACGTATCGCGCCTGTTGTACTGGTTTTATATTTTTTAGCTTTTGTTTTTATTGTAATTGTTCTGGGTTATTTTTGGCAAAAACACAGAGAAACACCGGAACAACCCATTAATTTCAGTCATCAATTACATATATCCAAAGTGGGATTAGAGTGTAAATTTTGCCATAACACGGTTGATAAATCTAGATTTGCGGGCATACCCTCTGTCCAGAAATGTATGTCTTGTCATCAGGCGGTGGCAACGGATCGCCCCGAGATAAAAAAGCTAACCAAGTTCTGGGAAGAGAAAAAACCGGTTCCCTGGAAAAGGGTTTATAAGCTGCCGCAAAGGAAATATGTTTATTTTTCACACGAAAGGCATATTAAGGCGGATCTGGAATGTGTAAACTGCCATGGAGAAGTAAAAGTGATGCCCGTTATTAAACGCGTCAGAAAAATGGAAATGGGGTGGTGCATTTCTTGCCACCGGGCAAATAATGCGTCAATTGACTGTGCGACATGCCATAAATAGTTGAAAGCTGGAGGAATTTGATGGATAGACGGAATTTTTTAAAATTATTGGGAATCACATCCGGTACTGCGGTGGTTTCGTCATGTGGTGTTGATAAGGCAAATGAGAAAATTATTCCTTATGTCATTCCCCCAGAGGAAGAGGTGTATCGGGGTAAAGCACTGTATTACAACACCACCTGTTCGGAATGCCCTGCAAATTGCGGTTTGGAAGTGAAGGTAAATGAAAAAGTGTATCACGAAATGCGCAGTCTTTTTCCAACCAAATTGGAAGGAATTGAAAGGCACCCGATTAATGATGGTGCACTTTGTGCCCGCGGACAAGCCGGGCTATTCAGACTGTATCATCCGGATCGGGTAAAACGGCCGATGATGAGGGATGAGGGGGGTAACCTGAGAGTTGTAACCTGGAAGGAAGCGTTTAAAAGAATTCAGGATCAACTTCAAAAGGCAGCAAGCGCCGGCAAGAAAAATCTGTACTTTTCCGGACGAACAACCGGCACACTCTCCGAGTTGATTGATGAATTTGGCAGCAAAATGAAGGTGGAACGTCAACCGGAATTTGAAACATTTTCTCATGCCAATATTCGTCAAGCAAATCAACTGGTGTTCGACCGTTCGGAAATTCCGCATTATCAGATCGACAAAGCCGATTTTTTGTTAACGCTGGGTTCCGACCTCTTTGAATCATTCGTAAGTCCGGTTCAGTATGCTGTTCAATTTGGTGAAGCTGTGAAACATAAACATTTCAACTGGTACCATATTGAACCACATGTTTCGTTGACCGGTGTTCAAGCGAGCGAGCGATTGCATATAAAGCCAAAATCCGAACCAATTTTACTTGCTTTTCTTATACATGCGATAATAAAACAAAACAAAAATAAAAATGATTTACCGGACAATATTTTAAATCGAATTCCGGAATTTTCTGTTCGGGAAGTTGTTGATCGAACTGGATTGTCTGAAGAGAAAATCCGCATGATGACAACCGAAATGGCCAATGCTAATCAGCCGTTAGTTATTTCCGGTGGCGTGGGAACTGCACATGAATATGGAATGAGTGTGGCTGTGATGACTGCACTCTTGCAATGGATTTTAGGTACTAATAATGAGGTGTGGAATTTCTCGCAAGCGGAAAATTATCAAAATGTGGGCAATATAAAGGATGTAGAGCGCATTCTGGCGCGGTTGAATGATAATGCGGTTGGTGTATTTTTTATTTCCAGAACCGATCCGGTATCAATGCTTCCGCAAACATTTCAATTTGAAGAAAAGATAAAAAAAGCCGGTTTACTTGTGGGCATTTCGGATACTATGACCGCAACGGTTAAAGAATGTGATGTCATTCTACCGCTTTCCCATACTTTGGAATCCTGGGGAGATACCACTCCCAGACAAGGTTTGCGGACCATCATTCAGCCAGCAATTGAACCCCAATATGATACATTGACAGAAGGTGATATTCTTTTGCAATTGATGAATTCTGCAGAAAATAATGGCGAGGCTTATAAAGATTATCTATTCCGAAAATGGAATCAATTATATGGTGAATCTGCCGTGACAGAAATGAAGA
>CAZVKP010000346.1:0-4403 GCA_964627635.1 uncultured Calditrichaceae bacterium
AAAAACAAAAGGTAAAAAGAATATACGGAGTACTGGAAGCTCAATTCCGTAATTATTATCAAAAAGCCACGCGACAAAAAGGAGTGAGTGGTGAGAATTTGTTGAAAATATTGGAAAGCCGCTTGGATAATGTGGTGTATCGACTGGGATTCGCAGCTTCTCGCAAAGCCGCAAGACAATTCATAAAGCATCGACATTTTCGGGTGAATGGTAAAGTAGTAAACATACCGTCATCTTTGTTGCGACCCGGGGATCACATCGAGGTTCGGGAAAAAAGTCGTAAAAATGCATTTATCCATGATTCCATGAAACGGGTGAAGGACGAAACTATGCTGCCCTGGTTACGTTTGGAAAAAGCGCAGATGCGTGGAGAATTTTTAGATCTTCCTTCACGACAAGATATTCCGATAACCGTTCAGGAAAGTTTGATAATCGAGTTGTATTCAAAATAAATTAAAATTGATTGGTTAATAAAGTTAATTTGGAGATATATGAACTACGTAAATCTATTAATGCCAGAAAAAGTCGAGTTAGATGATTCTAGCTACGCGACAAACTTTGGTCGATTCGTTATTCAGCCTTTGGAGAGGGGATTTGGCTTAACATTGGGTAATTCATTTCGCCGGGTACTTTTATCGTCTTTACAAGGTGCTGCTATTACGGCAATTCGTTTGGATGGAGTGCAACATGAATTTTCGAATATCGAAGGTGTTAAAGAAGATGTTGTGGAAATGATACTCAATCTCAAAGAAGTCCGGGTAAAATTGTTGAATAAGAGACCTGATAAGGTCGCTCTGCACTTGAAAGGACCCGGTAAATTTAAGGCTGGAGATATTGGAGATTATACCGCAGATTTTGAGATTTTGAATCCGGATCAACATATCGCCACACTGAATGAAGATGCAGATTTTGAGTTGGAACTCCGTGTTGGAAAAGGACGTGGTTATGTTTCCTCGGAAGAAAACAAACCGCTGGAGTCGAGTATTGGTTTAATCCCTATTGATTCAATTTTCTCGCCTATCCGTAACGTCCGTTACGATGTAGAGAATGTTCGTGTGGGACAGCGAACCGATTATGAAAAATTGATACTTGAAATTGAAACGGATGGGAGCATAACGCCTGATGATGCGTTAACCTACGCGGGTAAAATTTTAAAAGATCACATTCAGTTGTTCATCAATTTTGAAATTGAGCCGGAAGAAGAGGAGACTCAGGAAATTGATGAAGAAATCCTGCGGGTGAAAAAATTGCTAAGGATGAGTGTAGATGAGTTGGAACTCTCGGTGAGATCTCACAACTGTCTGAAAAATGCGAATATTAAAACTATTTCGGATTTGGTGCGATTAGATGAATCTGAATTACTGAAATTCAGGAACTTCGGGCGAAAATCCTTGCAGGAAATTCAGGAAATTCTGGAGAAAAAAGGGCTATATTTCGGAATGGATGTGGATAAGTATTTAAAAGGTGAAGAGTAACAGCCAGTTCCATTTTTAATTTATAACATTGTTGTTCCTCAGTTAAAAATGCGAATGGCAAATTAGCGCTTAGAACGATTGTAAAATTTGAGGTAGATTCATGCGACATCGTAGAAAAACACATAAACTTGGAAGAACAAAATCTCATCGTCAAGCGACGCTTCAAAATATGGCAAATCAAATGATTTTGCACAAGCAAATCCGTACCACATTGGCAAAAGCTAAAGCCGCTCGCGGACATCTGGAACGTTTGATTACACATGGAAAAAAGGATACTGTCGCTGCAAGAAGGCTGGTTTTTAAGTTTTTACAAAATCATCAGTTGGTTAAACAGTTGTTTGATGAAATTGTGCCTACTTATTCCGATAGAAATGGTGGATACACCCGTATCATAAAGCTTGGAAAGCGAAAGGGTGATGGCGCTGAAATGGCTATATTGCAGTTTGTGGGGTTTGAGCCATTAATTATTGATGAAAAGAAAGACAGTGGCAAAAAGTCCAAGAAAAAGGCAACCACGGGTAAGAAAAAAGCGCCGAAAAAAACTAAAGAACCTGCAGCGGCGCCCGCTGAAACAGAAGCTCAAGAACCAGTTGAATCTGAAGTAACAGAAACTGTGGAAGAATCTAAGGAAGCTGAAGAAAAAACAGAAACCCAACCGGAAGAAGCACCGAAGAAAAAAACAGAAGCTAAATCCGAAAAGAAGGAAAAAGCAGAGGGCAAACAAGCAACTAAGACTGAGAAGAAAGATCAGACTGCTGAGGTGAAAACTGAAAAAACCGAAGAAGATAAGAAATCCGCAAAGTCAGCTTCTTCTAAAACCGAATCACCTAAGAAAACAAATGACGAAGAGACTGACAAAAGCGAAAAAGATGAAAACAAATAAAGTTGAACAAAATTTTCTATGTTTAGAAAAGCACTTTCTCCGGAGGGTGCTTTTTTTTATGAATTTTTTATTGAAAGATCACTATAAATCTCTCTATATTTTTTGTGGAATAAATAATTGTTGAAAATGAAACAGAATTCAAAGCTAAGTATTTTTTTTATTATAGCTATTGTCTTAAGTACAACATCGGCATATGCTTCTTCTTCCGAAATCCGGGGGCTCTGGGTGGTTCGGTATTCTATCACTACACCGCAAAAAATTGATTCATTACTGCAATTTGCCAACCAATTAAATTTTACAGATCTTTACGTCCAGGTAAGAGGTAGAGGCGATGCCTATTATAATAGCCGTTTTGAACCAAAAGCACTTTCCCTGACAGATCCCACGTTTGATCCCTTGGCTTATTTAATCAAGCAAAATAAATATTATAATTTTCGAATTCATGCCTGGGTAAACGCATTTTATGTATGGAGTGCAGATACCTTGCCTGATGATCGCAATCATGTGGTTCATCGGGGTTTGGATTGGTTGGCCCGTCCCTTCAATCAGAAAAATTTGATCGACAATTATCCCACTTCTGTGAGACAGGCCCATTCCGAAGGGATTTATGTTTCTCCGATGAATCCTGAGGCACAGCAAAATTTAACGGAGATCGTATTTGATATAATTGAAAATTACCAGGTTGATGGTGTACATTTGGACTATATTAGATACCCAAATAATAAATTTGATTTTCATCCCGATGTTGTTAAAAGATTTAAACGTCGCCACGTGTTAGATCCAAACCAGTTTTTTGATAAACCTCAAAAATTTGTCGATACATTTAGTGTTGCCGGATATGAAGTGTTTTCGCTATCCTGGCGTAATTACTTGATGGATGGTTTATCTTCGTTTATACAAAATTTGTCAAAGGAAATTAAAGATCATTCAAGGGATTTGATCGTTTCAGCCGCGGTAAAACCGGATATTACCATTGCTCATTGGGACTTTTACCAACACTGGGATCGTTGGGTGAAAGAAAAATGGTTGACTTACGCTGTGCCCATGAATTACACACCGGATGTTGCTCTGTTTCAAAATCGGATAAATGACTATCTGGAAAAATTGCCACCTGAAAGATATTTGGTGGGTATTGCACTCTATAATCAGGGAGAACCAGAAATTATTCGAAAACTGGCACGTGTTGAATCTCTAAAAAATGCCGGATTTGTACTATTTTCTTATAGCCAAATTAAAAAACAGCATAAAGTGCAGGAATATTTGAAAAATGGACTGGAAGGTTTAACAGAAAATGAGGAGTAACATAAACCGGTTTCAAATTAATATATAAAAAGGAATAGAAAAATGATACGTGAGATACGTGCTCCACGAGGCAATTCTTTAAATACCAAAGGCTGGCATCAGGAAGCCGCATTAAGAATGATGATGAATAACCTTGATCCGGAGGTCGCTGAAAAACCAGATGAGTTGGTTGTGTATGGTGGAACCGGAAAAGCGGCTCGAAATTGGTCAGCATTCGATGCCATTGTTAAAGCATTGAAAGAATTGGAAAATGACGAAACGCTTTTAGTTCAATCTGGAAAACCGGTTGGTGTTTTTAAAACCCATACATACTCACCAAGGGTACTCATTGCAAATTCCAATCTGGTTGGGCAGTGGAATAATTGGGAGGTGTTCCGGGAACTGGAAAAGAAAGGCCTCATCATGTATGGGCAAATGACTGCAGGGAGTTGGATATATATTGGGACCCAGGGAATTTTGCAAGGCACTTATGAGACGTTTGCGGAAATATCGAGGAAAAGGTTTAACGGCGATTTAGCAGGGACCTTGAGTTTAACTGCCGGTTTAGGAGGCATGGGTGGGGCACAGCCTTTAGCGATAACAATGAATAAGGGAGCTGCCCTTATTGTGGAGGTGGATGAGAAAAGAATCAAAAGGCGCCTGGATTCCGGCTATTTGGATGTTATGTCCCGTGATTTGGATGAAGCGTTAAAATTGTCCATACAGGCAAAAGAACAAAAGAAACCACTTTCAGTCGGTTTGTT
>CAZVKP010000347.1:0-4403 GCA_964627635.1 uncultured Calditrichaceae bacterium
CTCCAGCATCCATTGATCACCCCTGATGACAAATTGATAGGTCAACTCTTCACCAGTCTGAGAGTACTGTATGAGCGTAATTCTGTTGGTCTGCGCTTGTTCTAATGGTTTAATCCGTACTTCTGCCACCGGTTGTTCATATGTAAAGACATGATATGCCCTGAGGAAAAAACCCAAAAACAGCAACATTCCAAATATTGCAGTCCAGAGAAATATGATAATCAAGTTTCGTAAACTGGCAATTAGTTTTGGTGTTTTACCATTTTTACGCGACAATAAACGGAGTATCCAGTGAATTCGCCGCAATAGAAACACCAGCAGGAAAACAAGACCAAGTAAAATTCCTATTAAACCTGCATAGAGAATATAATCCGGCTGGATATTGAGTAATGGATTCTGCATAGTATCAAATTTTTAATCGTTTATTTATAAAACAATTTGCTATCTATTTGCTCTTTAGCCTTTGTAATTTCTTGGTTCAATTTTACTATCAAATAAGCTTCCCTCATCTTCCGAGGTGGACTTCCTCAGCACTTCATAACAATCTGCTCTAATCTGATCGATCATATCCTCAATTTCAGATTCAGAAACCATAAATTTGCGCAATACTCTATTAAAAATTTCCACTGAAGTTTCAAACTCTTCCGGAATTACTTCATCGGCGCCTAAACTGAAAAGTGGCTGTACTTCCTTTATATAACGGGTTCGAACGATAACATGAACATATTGATTTAATTGGTGTGCCACATGTGTAATTCTTCGAGTGGCAGCCGCATCATTTATTGCCAGCACCAAAATTCGTGCCCGCTCAATTCCGGCTTTTGTTAATACTTCCTCGTGGGTGGCATCACCAAAAAATATGGGGATCCCTTTTTTCTGCTCTTCCCGAACCGTATTGGGATTTAAATCCAATACAACATATGGCACATTAATTTTTTGAGCAGCCCGGGATAGATTCTGCCCGTTCAAACCGTATCCAATAATAATTAAGTGATTCGTTAAGCTCTTTTTATCAAATTCGGCAGACTTTAGTTCACCTTCCACCGGTTCCGGGATCCTGAAAAAGCGGGTTAATTTTCCGACTCTTTGTTCAGGCAAAAACAAAAATGGAGTTAAAATCATAGTGAGAACCGAAACTGCCAGAAATACCTGATAATCCTGCTGGGAAATAAGTTCATATGATAATCCCACTTTCGAGAGTACAAAAGAAAACTCCCCGATTTGAGCCAGTGCTAAAGCAACAGATAAAACTATGCGGAACGGATAACCCAGCAATGCGGTAGCGGCTCCGGCTGTTAATATTTTTATGATAATGATCACCAAGCAGAGAATTAAAATAAAAACCGGAGAATCTAAAATAGTAGAAAATTTTAGCAGCATCCCTACAGAGACAAAGAAAAATGCCATAAATATATCACGAAAGGGAAGAATATGTGCCAATGCGTTTTGACTGTATTCGGATTCTGAAATGATTAAGCCGGCAAGAAATGCCCCTAAACCAAGAGACAGTCCTAATTGAGCTGTGAGCCAGGCGATGGAAAATGCAATGAACGCCACAGCCATTAGAAACAGTTCCCGATTTCGGGTGCGGGTAATTTGAAAGAGGATAAACGGTACCAGCCATTTTTGACTTACAAAAACTAAAATGATTAAAAATAGAATCTTATAAATTAAATCAAATGGCGACACAGACAACGAATCTGCTCCACCTGCCAAAAGCGGGGTGACCAACATCATTGGAACGATTATAACATCCTGAAATATTAAAATGCCCACCGAGGTTCTGCCATAAGGTGAATCCACGTTAGCGCGTTCCTGCAGAATTTTGAGAACAATAGCAGTACTACTGAGTGACACCAGGAAACCGATGAAAATAGCATTGGGTAAAGGTTGATTGAAGGCAAAAGCCAAGCCGGTAGCAATTAGAGTGGTCAACAGCACCTGGGTGGTTCCGGAAATAAATACTGCTCGCTTTAATTCCATTAAACGGCTGAAAGAAAATTCTAATCCCAGCGAAAATAACAGTAAGATTACTCCAATTTCTGCCATCACTTCTACTTCATGAACAGCTTTCACCAAAGACAATCCGTACGGACCTGCCAGCACACCGGTTAACAAAAAACCCACAATGGGTGGAATTTTCAGTCTGGAGAACACTAACAGAACAACTACACCCAGTCCCAGAATAGTGAGAATATCTTTAAGTAAAGGTATTTCCATCTACTATCCTTATATTAATTTTAGAAATTATCAATTTATTTCTTTTATTGGAAAAAATTTAACAGATATTTTAAATTAATACTGCATGAATTATAATATAAGGAGAAAATGTAATGAAAAGAAGTTCCAATAAGCATTATCTTTTATGGATTATGATTTTATTACCTTTATTTTCATTTGATAGTCTGTTTAGCCAGGCAAAACATCCACAACCCCCGGATGCAAAAAAAATACCGGTGGCTGACACCATGTTCAACGTGGTGAGAGTTGACAATTATGATTGGCTGGAAAATAAAAAGGATCCGGAAGTTATTGAATATCTGGAGGCCGAAAATGCGTATACCGAAGCAGTGATGAAACACACCGAAAGTCTGCAAAACAAACTTTATGAGGAAATGAAAAACCGCATCAAAGAAACAGATTTATCCGTACCGGTCAAAATAGAGGATTATTATTATTACACCCGCACCGAAGAAGGGAAACAGTATTCCATTTATTGCCGGAAAAAAGGAAGTTTGGATGCGGAGGAAGAAATACTCCTTGACCAAAATGCACGGGCGAAGGGACAAGATTATTATCATATCGGGGTATTTAAAGTAAGTCCCAATCACCAACTACTGGCATTTTCTGAAGACACAACTGGCAGTGAGGCATATACGTTGTATTTTAAAAATCTGGAATCCGGTGAGTTTTTTCCTGAAAAAATTGAAAATACATACTATTCAATGGAGTGGGGAAATAACAATCAAAACGTATTTTACACCGTACTGGATGATACAAAACGTCCCTACAAACTTTATAGACATCAATTAAACACACAACCAAAAAAAGATGTATTGGTCCACGAGGAAGACGATCAGGCTTATTATCTGGGCATTTATAAAACCAAAAGTAAAAAGTATTTGCTAATGCAACTGGGCAGTATGGTGACTTCAGAGGTTCATTTTCTGGATGCGAATAATCCTGGCGGAAAATTTCAGGTAATTCATCCCAGACAACACCAGATGGAATATTCTGTGGAGCATCATAGTGACAGATTTTATATCGTAACCAATGAGGACGCCAAAAACTTTAAAGTGGTCACTGCACCTGTGGAAAATCCGTCAAAAGATAATTGGTCAGATTACATTCCCCATCGTAAAGAAGTGAAGATTGACGGATTGGACACCTTTAAAGACCATTTGGTTATATATCAAAGGGAGAATGGACTGAAGACCATCCGTATCATCAATTTCTCTAACGATGAAGATTATCGAATCGATTTCCCGGAACCTTCATACACTTACTGGCCGGGAGAAAATCCGGATTTCGATAGTGAAATGTTGCGATTTACGTATACCTCTCTGGTCACTCCCAAAGCTGTGTATGATTACAATATGAACACCCGTACCAGAGAACTTAAAAAACAGGATGAGGTATTGGGTGGATACAATCCGGAGAATTATGAATCCGAACGCATTTTTGCTGAAGCCAGAGACGGGACTAAAATTCCGATATCGCTGGTTTATAAAAAAGGAATGATAAAAAAGGGGGAAAATCCGTTATTACTTTATGGCTACGGTAAGTTTGTTGGACAGAGGATTCATCTACGCCATAGCACATATCCGGGGTGGTGGTGAAATGGGACGCTACTGGTATGAAGATGGAAAATTCATGGAAAAGAAAAATACTTTTTACGATTTTATCGATTGTGCAGAATACCTTATCGAAAATAAATATACAAACAGCGATAAGCTGGTCATTCGCGGCGGAAGCGCAGGTGGTTTGTTGATGGGAGCGGTAACCAACATGAGACCGGAGTTGTTCTCAGTTGTTCTGGCACATGTTCCCTTTGTGGATGTACTCAACACCATGTTGAATGAGAATTTACCCCTTACGGTGATTGAATACGAGGAATGGGGAAATCCCAATAAAGAAAAATATTTTCAGTATATTAAATCCTACTCCCCTTACGATAATGTGGAAGCGAAGAATTATCCGGACATGCTTATTACTGCAGGACTCAATGATCCTCGCGTTAGTTACTGGGAACCCGCCAAATGGACCGCAAAGCTTCGCGACTTCAAATTGGGTGACGGTTTGCTATTACTGAAAACCAAAATGGGCGCAGGACATGGGGGTGCTTCGGGAAGATATGATTATCTGAAAGACCTGGCTTTCGAGTACGCTTTTGTATTCGATCG
>CAZVKP010000348.1:0-4401 GCA_964627635.1 uncultured Calditrichaceae bacterium
TGTTAGCCAGAGTTTTTCAGCACGAAAACGATCATCTGAACGGTGTTTTGTTCATTGATAAGATAAATGATTTTCAGCGCAAACTGATTGAACCGCGTCTCCGAGAAATAGAAGGAGTTTATGCCTACCGGTGAGCAAACTAAAAATCATTTTCATGGGAACTCCGGATTTTGCCCTTCCTTCGCTTCAAAAGATCATTGATTCTCCACATCAGCTTATCGGTGTAGTGACCCAGCCGGACAAACCGCGGGGCAGGGGACAGAGATTAATTCCCACTCCGGTAAAAAAGCTTTCCCGCGATTACAACATTTCACCTATCTGGCAGCCGGTAAAATTAAAAGACCCTGATTTTTTAGCAGATATCGCTTCTCAAAATGCGGACTTATTTGTGATCGTCGCATTTCGGATTTTGCCGTCGGAACTGTTTTCGATGCCTCCGCAGGGCGCCATTAACGTGCATCCTTCACTTTTGCCTAAATACCGGGGAGCCGCTCCAATTCATTGGACTATAATCAACGGTGAGAAAGAGACCGGAGTAACCATTATCCGCCTCGCCAGAGAAATTGATGCCGGTGGTATTTTACTGCAAGAGAAAACCACGGTGAAGGAAGAGGAAACAGTGGGCAGTTTACACGACCGTCTGGCGACATTTGGTGCGGAATTGCTGTTGAAAGCCATTGATGCAATTGCCAAAGGGACAATCAGCCCCAGACCTCAACTTGACCAGCTTGCCACACCTGCTCCAAAAATTACCAAAGAAATGCGACACATCTCTTTTAATCAACCTGCAGAAAGAGTAAAGAACTGGATTTTGGGATTGTCCCCCTTTCCCTCAGCATATACCATTTATCACGGGCAGGTTATTAAATTGTTTATGGCAAGGGTAGTGGACTATCAAAATAGGGTCGCACACCCCGGCACTGTGGTTCGAGCTGATCAGGACAGTCTCCAGATTGCCTGTGAACCAGGTATCATTAAAATCCTCGAATTACAGCGGGAAGGAAAGCAGAAAATGAATGCAGGGGAATTTTTAAGAGGTCAACAAATTTCTGTTGGGGATAGTTTTGATTAAGAATCGCCTTTAAATTCGGATTTTTCTTGAAAATATTTCTCTGTTCCACTAAATTGATTTAAACGAAAATGCAAATAAAACAGGAATTACAAATATGAAACGAAGCAGGTTTGCCGGTGTTGGACACTATCTACCGGAGAAAATCGTGACCAATCACGATCTGGAAAAATTGATGGATACTTCCAATGAATGGATAAAAGAACGGACCGGTATTTCCGAACGCCGCTGGGTGACTGAGGGTGAAACCGTTTCCGGATTGGCTCAAAATGCCACAAATATGGCTTTGGATCGTGCGGGTTTATCGCCCCAGGATTTGGATTTAATCATATTCGCAACTATGGCATCGGACCACGAATTCCCCGGTGGTGGTTGTTTTCTGCAACGGAAATTGGAAATACCGGGAATTCCTGCTCTGGATGTTCGCAATCAGTGCAGTGGATTTATATACGGACTTTCTGTTGCGGATCAGTTTATCAGAACCGGTACTTACAAAACCATTTTGTTAATAGGAGCGGAAATTCAAAGTACCAGTCTGGACGTTTCAACCAGGGGCAGGGACATGGCAGTGCTATTTGGCGATGGTGCAGGGGCAGCAGTTTTAGTGGCAGATGATGATCCAAATAAAGGTGTATTAACAACACAACTCCATGCAGATGGCAGATTTACCGATAAGTTATGGATGGAATTTCCTTCTGCAGTGCATCACCCCAGGATTGATAGGGAGATGATTGAAAGTGATGGGATTTATCCTAAAATGGAAGGTCGCTATGTCTTTAAACATGCTGTTACCAAGTTTCCCGAGGTCATTCATGAAGCGTTGGATGTTACAGGTCATAAAATAGAAGATGTGGATTTAGTGGTCCCACATCAGGCAAATCTACGAATCACCGAAGCGGTCGCAAAACGGTTGGGAATCGGGATGGATAAAATGTATAGTAATATCCACAGATATGGCAACACTACTGCTGCGACAATACCCATTTGTTTGAGCGAAGCCTGGGAAGAGGGTAAAATTAAGGATAACAGCCTGGTTGCGCTTGCCGCCTTCGGCAGTGGATTTACCTGGGCATCGGCGTTAGTGCGTTGGTAGTTTGTTATCAAAAAAATTGCTTAATACCAGGAAAGCGAGTTTAATTTATTTTGAATAGAAAACAGAAACCGGCATGGTTAAAAGTAAGGTTGGCAGGTGGCAGAGAATACCGGGATGTGCGCCAATTAATTCAGGATGATGGATTGCATACGGTCTGTCAAAGTGCCCGATGTCCCAATATCGGTGATTGCTGGTCTCGCCGCACAGCCACTTTTATGATTCTGGGAGAAGTTTGTACCCGGAACTGTCGTTTCTGTGCGGTGGAGAAGGGGAGACCAGAAGGGTTGAATCCGGAGGAACCATACCGTGTGGCAAAGGCTGTAAAACAACTTAAATTACGGCATGCGGTAATTACCTCAGTCACTCGCGATGACCTGTCGGATAGCGGTGCGGGGCATTTTGTCAACACCTTAAAAGCGATTCGTGCAATTGCAAATAGCTGTTCGGTTGAGCTATTAATACCGGATTTTCAGGGTAATGAGCAAGCTCTACGAGTCGTCTTTGAGGAAAAGCCGGATATCCTGAACCATAACCTGGAAGTGGTTCCCAGTCTGTATCCTAAAGCCAGGCCACAGGCAGATTTCCGTCAATCCTTAAATATTCTTACGCAAGCCAAGTCGGCTGGGTTAATGAGCAAAACCGGAATTATGATTGGGTTAGGTGAGACTTGGGAAGAAATAATTGATTTATTCGAGAAGTTGGTCTCAGTAAAATTGGATGTTCTCACTATCGGTCAATATTTACAACCGACTTCAAACAATCTTTCAGTAGTAAAATATTACACGCCGGACGAATTTAATCAATTGAAGAAGATTGGCGAAGCGATGGGCATTCCTCATGTGGAAAGCGGTCCGTTGGTTCGCAGCTCCTACCATGCGGATGAGCAGTATCAAAAGATGGCGACTTTTCAATAGTTTACACGTTTCCGAAAAACATTATATTGTGTAATCCTGCCTGAATGGTACACATTAAAAACGCTCCAATGCAGAGCATTGAAGCGAGAGGATAGGGAGTGAAGGGGGACATTGTTTTAAATACTATATCTTGTGCCAACGCTCCTGCGTTGGTATATAAAAAAACTTAAAATGGTAAATTATGAACAATAAATTGGGGAATTGTTTCTATATTTTTATATTACTCTTTATCTATAGTAAGTTTAAAAATTTCCTCGGTGGTAATCAATTTCTTATAACCCTTTTTGATCAATCCTTGTATTAACTTTTTATCATTCGTCCATATTGGTATATCTAATTCAATGCTTAGGGCCAAGTAAGCTGTATCTTTTGGGTCAATATTTTCACACAGGGATAATGCTTTAGTATAGTTCTCTTTTGAAATTGCAAGTTTAGGAATAACCGTAATTTCTGAAAACAATTCCCTTATAAAAAACTTGAATTCTTTTCCTATCTTAGTCTTTTTTATAATTGAGTTTTCATATTTTGAAATTTCCGTAAAAATAAAATCCGGAGCATAAATTCTTAGCATTTTCAAAATATCGATATATGACTATTTTCCACTAATTAAAGCTGAAAATATTATATTAGAATCCAACACAATTTTCATAAATTAAGGTCCTTTTTATATTCCTCCCATGACTCCTGGCGTATTTTTTTTAATTCCCTGTCATATGTCTCTTTATCGATCTCTTGCAGACCTTCTGATATCTTATTAAATGATTGTTTGATTTTCAGCCATTTTAACATACTGTTGATTTCTTGTTGGATTGTTTCTTTACCAAATTCAACTAAATCTTTTTCAGGTATATCAAATGTTAATTGCATTAAATTCTCCTGTAATAATTAAATTTATATTTGCATAATAATATAAAATATAAATAACGCTTTGAAAATCAAATAGTTTTAGTTATTCACTTAAAATTCTGTATTTTGGCGTTGGTTCAACAAGAGGGGCTCAAATTATGTAATCTTAGCAATAATTTAAAAATCAGAATTATTTGTCCAATGCCGGACCAATTAAACAAAATGACTGAGGGCATTTATTCTGGTTTGACGTTTTCACTCCAACGCGGAGCATTGGAGTGAGAGGATAAGGAGTTAAGGGGTACTTAGTATTATATACGATAACTTGTGCCAACGCTCTTATGTTGGCACATAATAACACCACACAGCTTTGTTTTTTATATAGCGGTAGATATTACTTTATATGATTAATTCCTTAGCTCAGCTTTACTAATAAAAATTGTTAGAAATTTATTTTGTTTATTACTTATCGCAGAGAG
>CAZVKP010000349.1:0-4395 GCA_964627635.1 uncultured Calditrichaceae bacterium
ATTGAACTGAAAAACATTTCCAAATCTTTCAATTCGACTCCGGCACTGAGTCGGATCAGTATGAATATTTCGGAAGGGCAAACCACTGTTCTCATTGGTCCCAGCGGTTGCGGTAAATCCACTTTACTGCGAATTATTATCGGACTGATCAATCCCGATTCCGGAACGGTGAACATCGAAGGCACAGAACTCTCCCCCGAAAATGTGCAAGAAATCCGGAGAAAAATTGGCTACGTGATTCAGGATGGCGGATTATTTCCTCACCTGAATGCCGGACAAAACGTGGGACTTATGGCTCAGCACCTGGGTTGGGATTCCAATAAACTCAAAAATAAAATCCATGAACTCGCCCGGTTGACGAAATTTCCGGTGGATGGATTAGATCGCTATCCGGTCCAATTATCCGGCGGACAAAAGCAGCGAATCAGTCTGATGCGGGCATTAATTCTGGATCCCGATATTTTATTATTCGATGAACCGCTGGCAGCGTTGGATCCCATGATACGCTATGATCTTCAGAATGATTTGAAAAATATCTTTGAATCTCTGAACAAAACAGTTGTTCTGGTAACGCATGATTTGAGTGAAGCCAGTTTTTTTGGTCATACAATTGTATTAATGAAGGACGGGACTGTCATACAAAAAGGAGATATCAAAGATTTACTGGAATCGCCGGTGAATACATTTGTTACAAAGTTCATTCAAGCCCAACGGAATCCCATCAATTTTACCGAGACGGAAGAATGATGAGACTTTACACACAAAAAACGATCTTTTTGACCCTGTTGCTATTTTGTACTGCTTTCACACAAATAGAACGACCAGTCAAAATCGGTTCCAAGAAGTTTACCGAATCAGTAATTCTGGGTGAACTGACTGCTCAACTTATTCAAAGTAAAGGTTATCCGGTGACTCACCGCGAAGAATTAGGTGGAACCAGGGTTTTGTGGAGTGCACTAATTAAAGGAGATATAGACATTTATCCTGAATATACCGGAACCATTATTCAGGAAATATTTGCCGGTAGACCCATTGAAAATGAAAAGCAATTGAGAGAAGCACTGTCGCAGCACAACATCAAAATGAGCGGTCCATTAGGATTTAATAATACATACGCATTGGGTATGAAAGAGCATGTTGCCGAAAAATACCATATTACAAAAATATCAGACTTACAAAAATATCCCCAGCTCAAGTTCGGATTCACCAGTGAATTTATGGATCGGGCAGATGGCTGGCCAAATCTCCAGCAGCACTACCAATTACCACAGCAGGATGTGCGGGGATTGGATCACGATTTAGCGTATCGGGGAATCGAGAGCGGTGCAATTGATGTGATTGACATTTATTCCACCGATGCTGAGATTGAATATTACAATTTAAGAGTCTTAAAAGATGACAATAATTATTTCACTGAATATAAAGCTGTTTATTTATATCGCAATGATTTGAATGAACGTGCACCGGGTGTAGTTAAAGCAGAGCTTCAGCTTGAAAACCGTATTCCCGAATCCAGTATGGTTCAAATGAATGCAGCGGTGAAACTGAAAGGGATATCAGAAAAACAGGTCGCTTCAAATTATCTGGAAAACAAATTGTACATTCACACCAAAGTGGATGAAGAAACTATATGGACCAGGCTGTGGCGGAACACCAAAGCTCATCTGTTTCTGGTGGCGGTGTCACTTACCGCTGCAATTCTACTGGCAATTCCACTTGGGATCATTGCTTTTAAAGTTGAAAAATTGGGTCAAATCATTTTGGGAATTGTGGGTGTTATTCAAATCATCCCCTCCCTTGCCATCATTGTTTTTATGATCCCGTTAATGGGAATCGGCGCCAAACCGGCGATTGTTGCTCTTTTTCTCTACAGTTTACTGCCCATTGTGAGGAATACATTTTCCGGTTTGAATGATATACCATCACCAATCAGTGAATCTGCCATTGCCCTGGGCTTAGCTCCGTTTGCCAGACTCCGCCTGATCGAATTGCCTTTGGCATCGCGGTCTATTTTAGCGGGTATCAAAACATCCGCTATCATCAATATCGGCACTGCGACTTTGGGTGCCCTAATTGGTGCAGGCGGCTATGGTCAACCCATACTGACCGGTATTCGACTGGACAACATCGGCTTGATACTGGAAGGTGCCGTTCCCGCGGCATTACTTGCCTTAGCTGCACAAGGATTGTTTGAATTGGTCGAAATTATATTGGTTCCCAAAGGTTTACGAATAAAAGCGGAGAGTGGTTAAATTGAATGTTGTCAAGAAAGTAGAAGCGGCATTTTACCGAGAAAACTGGTTTTCGTCGCCGGAAGCGACTCCTACCATGTAGCTTAATCATCAGAAAGGTAACACATGATATCTCAAAGAATTACTTTAAGATTTTATATTGCTGATCTTATGATACAATAAAAGATCATTGTGGAAATGTAGGGGTAATAAAATAATTAAAACCGAGCAGAAATCCTTTTCTGCCATTAAAAGATTAAACCGATATCCAAATCAAAACCCTTTAGCACTTCGGAAAAGATCTTACCGGACTTCTCAATCTGCTGGTGTAATTTATATTTATCATCTTGAAGAATGAATATTTCTATCCATTGTTGAGTTGGTTCAATTATCCAATATTCTTTTACACCAAATTTCTGATATATATCTTTCTTCTTACCCTTATCAATTTCCGAGGAGTATGGGGATAATATTTCCACTATCAGATCAGGGGCACCCTGAATGTTTTCTTCTTTGATGATTTCCTTATTTTCTTTGGGTACAAAAAGTAAATCCGGTTCAGTCACATTGGTTTCACTAAATTTTACATCTAATGGGGCAATAAAAACTTCACCTAAATTATTTTTCTTCACGAATGAAATCATATGAAATCCCAATTCACGACTAACTTGTTGATGGATTGTAACAGGTGAAGGGGTCATAAGCAGTTCTCCTTCGAGCATTTCATAGCGGTTGTGGTCGTCCGGTAAATTCACATAATCCGAATAGGTCCACTTTTTTTTGCCCGCTTTATATCTGGTTATGGTTTCTTTGGTTTTCATAATAATTTCCACATATTTATTGAAATAAAGTTATGACTCAATTTTTATCCTGTATATCAAATAATGATTCAGACAAGATTTACAGGATATAAAAATATAATCATGAAATCTTGTTTAAAAAATTAGTGACCTTAATTTATAAAAATTAGATAAGTTAAGCAAGAAGCAGAAGCAAATGAGCAAGCATTCTTTTAGATTCATCTCAGCGAACTATTAAATATTCTCCCATGATAACAATTATTTTAATAAACCACCTTATTTTTACTTGTGCTCATAAAAAAATCTGTATATTTTTAGGCGCTTTTCTAAATATTTATCGGATTACTTTATCAAACCATAAATCAAGAGGAGGTCTTATGTTATATAAATCGGTATTAATGTTATTGGTCTTATTATTCATGGCGGTTTCGGTATTCGCTCAGGAAATGGAAGAAGGTGAAATGGACATGGCGCCGCCCCAGCCTCTCAGCAATGACTGGCACCAGTGGCTAATTGGTGAATGGAAAGGCACCAGCGAAACCAATATGGGCAAAACCAAAGACTGGATGAAAATAGAATGGGGACCGGGTAAACAATTTCTGGTAATGCATTACAAAGGCAAAACGACAGAAGTGAATCAGGAAACGCTCTCGCAAGCCGCTGAGAAAATGAACATGCCCAGGGAACAGTTGAAAGAGATGATGATGCAGGATTATTACGGACTGGGCATCACCTCACTGGATCCCAAAACCGGTGAACCAATGGGTTACTGGTTCGACAGCTACCGGGATATCTCCAAAGGCAGTGGAACTCTGAAAGATGACAAGAGCAAAATGACCTGGACCAGCGAAGCAATGGGCAGCATGACCCGTGTAGTGGAAAAAGTGAGCAAAGATAAAATGACTGTCAAAATGCACGGCAAAGATCCCTCCGGAATGGAATGGAGCGGAACTGCCGAAATGACGCGTGTGAAGTAAGATCTAAAGAAAAGGCTGGCGATGCGCCAGCCTTTTTAATTTTAGAGTAAATTTTGACATGATTAACTGGATATACATGATTAAACACAATCCAGCAGATCTTTCAATTTTGAAATTACACCATTTAAGAAAAACAGAACAATATTTTCAGATCATCTTACCTATTGAAATGATCATAAATTATAGGGAAGGTTTCTTTCATCAGCCATTTTTTTACCATCTTTTCATCGAGTAATTTACCGAAAACACGATATTCGGATTCCGTGAGCGGACTTCTTCCCATAATATTCTGATTTACTACTTTTAAGGGAGGATTATAATAGCTTGAATGAAGGAAGGTCATTTTATAATTTTTATATATAATGAACCCAACATGAATGTCCAGAC
>CAZVKP010000350.1:0-4382 GCA_964627635.1 uncultured Calditrichaceae bacterium
AAAAAATATCAATGGAATTATAAAATTCATCAATCTTTTCCAAAAATCCCCTTATTTTAACTTTTTGGTTCAATCCAAATTCTTCAACTAAATTTTGAATTTTATTAAAATCCGGACCTTCGCCAATCAATTCAAACGATATACCCGATTCTTTTTCAATTACCTTTTTCGCAATTTCGATAAAAAGGGGGAAATCCTTTACCGGGACAAAACGGCCTGCTGAACCAATCACAAATTTATCCTTTTTGTTGAATTTATTATGATTGGATAGACCAATTCCATTATGAATGACCATAACCTTTTTCTCATTTAATGGAAATTTCTCAAGCAGCCGATTTTTAAGATCATGGGAAACGGCAATTAATTTATCGAAAACAGCAGAAACTAACCTGAAATTTATATTCATCAGAAAATTATATTTTACTTTTTTCATTCCAGAAAACATTTCCGGCATTCCATGTTGAGTCCCTACAACATAAACACTTTTCAGAAAAGGTTTTATTAAAGAAACAAGAATATTTTCTTTATAATTATGGGAATGAATTATCTCATATTCATGAGCGCTGATATTCGCTTTTACTTTTTTGACAAGTTTAAAAAAGGATAACTTAGATTCATCATAAACAGTCACAGGAATATTTAGTTGACGAATTTTTGCAGCAAGAATTCCTTCATTAAACAGAATCGCCGATAATTTCAATCCCGACGTTTTATTGAGTTCCTTTAATAGGTTGTAAGTCATAACTTCAGCGCCAGCCCATAAATCACCGGCAATTATATGGCATACATGAATCATATTATATTCAGAAAAAATGATCAATGGATTGAACGTGTAGTTCTAACCCATTTCTTTTTTGTATTTGAAAATGATAAAAGCGAAACTAACATTTTCCATGAAATATACACAGGTGACAATAAGATAGTTTTTGTATAAACAGATACCTTAATATTACTACTTTTTAATCCCCACATAATATATATAATAAATAATAAGATTATTGAAAGATGCCATATGAATAAGTAGAATTTATTGAACAACATTACAATCGGAAGCATTGACATAATGAAAAAAAGATGTATTGAAAAAGATGGAAGTAGCGACTCAATTACAATATCAATTTTCTTCCAGTTAAGACGAAATATGCCTTTTATAAAAAGTTTGGGAAGATACTGAAGGATTAAATCAACTTCGCCCTTTATCCAACGTAAACGCTGGGATTTAGCATTTTTTAAATCAGGTGGTTGGTAGGAATTTGCAACAGCATCAATATTAAAATAAACTATTTCATTATTCATTACATATTTCAAAAACTGCTCAAAATCTTCTGTTAAAGAAAAACTCTTCCACCCATATTTATTAATAATATCCATCGTAAAACACATTGCACTGCCAATCATTTTCACTGGTAAGTTCAGGTTTGTTCTACCCTGATAATGCACCTTAAATTGAATTATATCAGACAGATACGCTAAATCAACCAACCAATCATTTGGTCTTCGAATAACACCATGGTTACCTTGGATAATATTTCTTCCTTCATTTATATCTTGATTTAATTCTGCCAATATCTGAGTTGAAACAAGACTGTCAGCATCTAAAAGTAACAGTGCATCGTAAGGACTAAGATCAATCTCTTGGAGTGCCCAATTAATGGCATATCCTTTTCCTTTGTTATCCTCATCACCTCTCTCTATACATTTAACCTGATTGTCTCTAACTATTCTTGCAGTATTATCATTGCAGTTATCTGCAATAACAATTAAATCCCAATATTTTTTCGGATAATTTATACTCTTAAGAGAATCTACAGTCTTTCCAATTAATATTTCTTCATTGTGTGCCGGTACTAAAACAATAAACTTATTGAATTTCGTTAAAACTTTTTTCAGTTCCTTATTTTTCCTTTTCTTTAAGCTTGAGATTAAAAAAATATATCGATGAACCGTAAAGAAAGTAAAAGTAAAAAGGAGTGTTCCTATTAAAAATTCAAATATATGACTAACGGACAATTATTCCATCTCCTCTATAAGTAGCTTATATTTAGTTAGAAGATATTTAATAATCTACAACCAAACATGGATTGTGATTTACTTACATCTTCGTGAATAGCAATCCTTCTCAAACTGTAAGGATTTGTAGCTGTATCATTCCAACCGCTTTCGGTAGTTACTGCAAACGAATACCTTAAGCATTTTACAAATTCCATAATTCTCGTATTATAGTTCCCATTTGGATAACAGAATGCAAGATTTTCGGATTCTACTATTCCTTTTTCTAATAGCACTTCTTTGGACTGTTTTAGCTCAGTTTCAATTTCGGTATCATTTAAGGTCGTTAATATTCGGTGAGATGCTGTATGCGAACCAAAACTTATTAATCCGGATTGAAACATTTCATTGATTTCATTCCAATAAAGAAATGTACGGTCGTCATTTTGGTACGAATTTCCCTCAACTTGAGATAATTGATCGATAATCGTATTAATGAATTCAACTCTGTGCGGTTTAAGGTGCTCAAGTGCTAAATCAATACCGTTTTTCTTTCGTTTTGATAAAATAAGTATATCTCTAACTAATCGATCCAGAGAATCTAATCCTTTGCTTACTTCCTTCAGTTTGATTCGATGGAGTACTTGCACCAATCTGTCCGTCCAGAACATAGATCGTGTGCCTATATAATTGGTAGGTAAGAAAATAATAGCGGGCGTTTGATACTTTTTTAAAATAGGATAAGCAAACTTATAATTGTCATACCATCCATCATCAAAAGAAATGAGACAAAGAGGTCTTTCATTTTTCCTTTTTTTTTTATTTTGAAGATATAACAAAGTTTGATTTGCATGAATAATTTCAAAATGCGCTCTTAAAAATTGAATATGCCGGTCAAAGGTTTGGGGTGTAACAAACATACCACCCTGTATATAACTTTCAGTTTTATCAATCGGGAGAATTCGGTGATACATTAATATAAACAATTGATCTTTTACTTTTTTAATCTGATGATGAATGTATTTTGACTTAAATAAAGTAGAGGCAATAGAACGTTTTGTGAGCAAAGTTAATTTTTCTTTAATTGTCATCATAAAAGTAATTTCGTTGATATAGAGAATATATTCTATTTATACGGAATAGCACGGAATAAAAGAAAAAAAATTAATCCCAACCTATACTTTATTAATTGGCACAGTAAATAATAAATAGTTAAATAAAAGCTTTAATCCCAAAAATTGGTTAGATTTTGCTAATTTTAGCCAGCAACCACAGCAAAAGCTGATATTAATTGCTCCTTGAAATTGGATTGCCGAATAATTCGTTTTAATTTGCGAGAGCAAAATGAGTGTTTTCTTTTATAATGTTCAGCAGACATTTCCCTGATTTTCTTTACATCAAGTTGGGAAAATCTTTTGGCGATTTTCGATCCATCTTTGAAAATTAGCTTAACATAATTTTGATTTTTTAGATTTTCAGTCAGCGGAAGCGCAGCGGGAATATTCTCCAGATTACGCCGTACTGAACGGTTGCCATGAATCCGACGATAGCTATAGTTCAACTGACGAAAATGGTTCTCCACAAAATTGTTTGTCCGATGGACAAATATGAGTTTTTCTTGACCATTAACGTTTACAACCAAAGGATCGGCAAAAAGCTTTTCCCAATATTGTTTGATTCGTTCTTTGACATTTTTAAATGGGTTTTTCAAGTTTGGATCAGTTATGTTCTGAATCTTTTGTTCAAGTTCACAGGTAACATCTTGAACAGCAACACATATTTTCTGTAGTTCTTGAATTGAAGATAACTCACCTGTTTGCCTTAGTCCGTTATGTACCTGTTGCGGTGCAATACGAAGGGCTTGGCGTAAATCAGAAAAGAGGGAAAGTTTTGTTCGATAATAATTAACTGTAGACTGAAGTGCCGCATCACTTACAATCTTATCAATCAAATGATAAAGTTTCCATAAGATTCGATCATTTTCTGAAAGAACTGGATAGTAAGATTTCACCTGGTCGATCAACATGTGTGCCTCTTTGAGTCGTTGATAAAAATTCAAATAACGTTGATCGAATGGAAAGCCATAACCGTTACCTTCTGCCGCATAATCCAGAATCCATAAGACCAGGTAATGTGCTAATAGTTCAGTGGATTCACGCTGATGACCAAGCTTTTGGGGCATCGCCAGATACGTCTCAATTTTGTCAATGGAAAGTGTATCGAACTTTTTGTCCAATTTCCTTCGAATCTCTTTTAGTTTACCCGAAATTCCAACTTTAGACAAAGCGTTGCGCAGGACATCGTTTTCTTTGTCAAAAAGTAATTTCCCGATCGCCTTCAGAAAATGAAAATGACAAATATAATGGAGAACATTGTCAAACACCTCTGTTATA
>CAZVKP010000351.1:0-4370 GCA_964627635.1 uncultured Calditrichaceae bacterium
GAATTTGATTATTTTCTATTTTGAGATATAGGATGATCACATCTCCACAACTTCCCTGATGTTTAACCATTATGGTGGGATTTTCCATTTCTTCTAAATTCGCACGTGTGGTTAATAGCTCGATCGCTTTGTCCGAGTAACCCATGCTTTTCAGCAAGCCAACTCTTTTATCTTCCATTAGCTGTCTCTTATTAATAAATAATTCACATACAATTAAATTTAGTGGTTGATAGAAATAATTGCAAGTAAATGTGAAAATCGTAACAGCGAAATATAAGAAATGCATAATGCTTTAGACTTGACCCAAATATTAAACAAAGTAAGAATTATTTTTTATTGAAAAATTAATTGACTAATATTTATAGATTGGTCAGAGTCCCTATCACTAAAAATAATTAAGGAAAATTTAATATTTAGTCTACCTGCAATGTTTGCACTATCTTATCATCAGATTTTTTGTGCTCCGTTCGTTATAACTAAAGTGGTATCAAATTCTTCCCGTAAACAATTCACATATTTTTCTTCCTTATCGAAGTAGTCTGCGATTTCGAATAAAGAGATATATTGTATGCGGTGGGGGAGAAAAAGTGGATTATTTGTTCTCTGCATTTTTCTTAATGTCTTTCTGTTAAAATCCTTAATGATCATGGTGCCTTGTGGGCTTAAAATTCTTTCTAACTCTTTGATTATTCGCTGTGGTGCGGATAAATGGGTTAAATAATTTGCTGTTAAAATAAAATCGAATTTATTTTTCTGAAAGGGAAGGGTTTCTGCCTCTGTCCGGATTAAATTTACAATATAGTACTTATTTAAAATCCGGAGATTCGATGCGGTTTGCGACATCATTCCACCGTCTTTATCGACGATTAAAAAAGAGTAATCATGATAGCTCAATATAAGTGGCAAAAATATGTTGCGACACCCAAATACCAGTATTTGATTATTGTTGGAAGGTGGAATGAACTGTAGCAAGGCTTCACTTGCTTTTAACCAGTGATATCCAAAGTTTTCATATTCCCTGATTAAGTGCCGGGTTTTATTAAATGAGTCCCAATCTTTCTGAGAAACATCTGGATTTTTATCGATACTGAAAAGATATTTTTTTATTTCACCTATTTTGTCATCATAATATTCAATTTAAGATTTTTATCCATTTAATTTAATTCCTTGAAAGATTCCGCAGATAATATTTATGTCCTTTATATTCATTTACAACTAATTTATTCTCGGATATAAGTTTATTAATAACCTCCCAACTTTTTCCAAATCGATTTAAATAACTTTCAACTGCTTCTTCCCGCATCGGGTGAACCGCAGTAATGCTCAACAGGTCCGTTTCAGCATTTCCGGTGGCAGCGAATTCATTGCCTTCGTATCCGGTGAGTAGCTCTACATTAGATATTCTTTCTTTGACAATTGCTAATGCGCTTAGCAAGGATTCCTCATCTGGCGATTCAATACTCTTTTCTGCCGGTGGACGAGTGGGGATTGATAGATAAGCCCTACCTGGCTTCAGATTTGGCACAAATTCTGAGATCTGCCGAATATTCGCCTTGGTATCATTTAAACCTTTTACCAACATGGTTTCGGTCACGAGCATGCCGGGGAATTCCTGTGCGAATGTCAAAATTCCCGCGAGGATAAACGATAATTTTAATTGTTTATGTGGACGATTTATTTTCCGCCAAATTGTCTCCGTCATCGTATCAATTTTGACAGACACGCACTCTGCTTTCTTCAGCGCATTTCGCACATCTTCTCTCCATAAGAGTGAACTATTGGTAATAACCGCAATTGGAATATGTAAGGATTTCAACAGGTCGATTTCCTCACCCAGTTGAGAATCTAAGGTGGGTTCGCCATTCGGGACAAAAGTCAGGTAGTCTACTTTTTCATTGGCTTTTTGTATTTGCTCCACTCTTTGAGCAACCTGATTGAATATTTGATTTGGCGAATAATAATAGCTGGGTTCCTCTCTCAATTTGACTGTGCGACCTAATTGGCAGTACACACACGAATAACTACAGATCTTAGGAGGAATATTGTTAATTCCCAAACTCCGACCTAAGCGCCGGGAAGGAATTGGTCCGAAAACCATATTTTTATTTTCCATCTTTTTATCCAATCATTTTAAATAATTTTAATCCATAAACCCGGTTTTTTAATTTTTATGAATTCAACAATTTTATGATGAATGAAATTTTGATAATAATTTTTAGTGAAATTGATTGAAATTCAGTACCTTACCTAACCCAATTTCTATATAATGTTCATTATATTTTTGTTTAAAAATCGCCCGCGCTTTATCTCCGGAACAGTGGCAAGGTGCAGCATATTTGATATTTAGACTTTTAAAACGATCAACAATTTCACTGACTGTTTTGTCTCTTTCTCTCGATAAATGAAAACCACCCAATGCAAGCAAAATATCACTATTCAAAATGTTTTTTGTTGTTTTTGCGATTTGGATAATGCCTGGATGAGCACAACCGGTAATGAGAATTGAGCCCTTTGCAGTATCAATAATCAATGACTGCTCTTTGATGGCGGTACCCAACTGTCCGCTTGAATAGACGTTATTAAATAATTCCACAGATTGTGCTATTTTAATGATCCGAGCGCCGTAGTTCTCCACATCTTGAACGAAGTGTTCAGGAAAAGATGCGGGCACATAGACGGCGACATTCGAATTTTTTTTCAAAATATTGAAAATCCCGCCGGTATGGTCCCAGTGATTATGGGATATAAAAATCACATCCACTGCCTTCGGATGAATATCCAACTTTTTCATATTTTTCATTAACAAATTCCCATCGCCGCCGGTGTCAAAAAGAATGGACTTCTTCAAACCCGTGATAAAACATGAAAATCCCCAGGCAGATGTCAACCCGGCTTTATAGGAGTTATTATCATATAAAATTGTAATTTTAATGTTCGATGTATCTTGCGAAGACATTTGGGTAACCTCACTTCCGGGTATTTGATTCAATAAGATTAAAATCAATATAAATTGAATGATGATTCTCAACTTTCTGCCTTTCAATTAATAAATCCGATTTAAAAACCTGACGATAATAAAATTAGTCCTGTTAAAAAGCCCATAATCAGATTAATTAATTTGATTACCACGAATGCTTTCCGGGAATGTGCCAGTACCGGCAGCATGCCATGTCCATCCTGAACCACGGAGCTCGCCATTAAAATGCTAAAGGGTATGTTTCCGTTGGCAAAAAGTGTGACAAAAATCAGGTGCGGACCCGATTCGGGTATCAATCCAACCATTGTTGCAACAGCTAATACGACCCATAGATTTTCCCGGATGAGTCCTTCCAAGTGCAATTGGTCAATGAGAACGTACATCACCAGTAAGGTTCCGAATGTCCACAGGAATATGCGTGGTGCATGTTTTCTGGCAACATGATCCCAGAGATGTTCTTCCAGAAAATGATTGGGTACGGTCATCACAATGAAGAGTGCTAAGCCGGTAACCAAAAGTAACGAAATACGGATCCAGTTCCATGCAGGCGGTCCGATTTGTCCTGTTATAATTGCAATAGCAAAGAGACCCAGGACCAGTGTCAGTATAGTACGGAAAGGGGATCGATGTTTCCAGTGTGTCAGAATTTCCCCTTTTGGATAACAGCGGCAATTCTCGAAATTATGGAGTTGAAAGCCTTCACATGTTTCTGATCTGCGGGTCTTGTACTGGCCGGAAATCACATCGGTCAGCACTCCGGCAATAATTCCTATGAATAGAAGTACCGCCATTATCAGGATCGCCTCTCCGGGGATCATTGCCAGCATCACAAACGCCTCATCACCGCTGGTGGCAATCATGGCAGTTACCACAGCTCCCAGTGTTAACATCCGGTGGCTGTACATCGCCACCACTATAAAGGCTCCCAGGCATCCGGGAATGGTTCCCAATAAACCGGCGAACAAGTATTTTAACCACCTGGACTCGGCTAAATGCTGCTGCCAGGAACCGCTTGTGAGCACATTGACATACTCGATCACCAGCATCATCACAAATACAAATCCGGTGATCATCAATGCCTGATTAAATACCCCGATAATTGCTTCCATTTGTCACCCAATAGTGGATTTGTTGTTATTCCGAATTACCGGACTTCTTACGTTTCTTCTCTTTAATTAAGTTGTGATGATAAGAGCCTTCCCGCACCATTTTAGCACCGCAATTCGGACATCGCTCATCCTGGCAGGGAATACCCCGCCGATGCGGTATTTCCTCACCGCATTTGGGGCAAACACAGTGTCCACCACTGCCCATGCCGTATGGATTCTGTGTTGTCATGTTAAAACTCCTGTTTGTTTAAATCGTTGTGTCAAAAGTTTTTAATATTATAGGT
>CAZVKP010000352.1:0-4356 GCA_964627635.1 uncultured Calditrichaceae bacterium
ATAACTAATTGATTGTCTCATTAAACAGAAAGGAAAATATTATGGGAAAAGTAGCACGAGAAATGGTCGAAAAAGCCGGGGTCAATCTTGACGAGTTGGTAAAGTTGCTTGTGGATAATGCCGCGGCGGAATTAACCACGTTTTATTACTACACAATCTTACGGGCAAATTTAATTGGCCTGGAAGGAGAGGGGATTAAAGAAATTGCGGAGACCGCTCGTATTGAAGATCGCAACCATTTTGAAGCGTTGGTTCCGCGAATTTATGAGCTTGGTGGTAAATTACCGGAAAGCATGGTGGATTTCCATAACACCTCTGCCTGTCCACCGGCACAATTGCCCAAAGATCCGACTGACACCAAAGCAATGTTGACGGTATTGGTTGAAGCAGAACGCTGTGCGGTCCGTGGCTATACGCATGTTTGCAATATAACTGCCGGGAAAGATCACCGCACTTACGATTTAGCCTTGTCTATTCTGCATGAAGAAGTGGAACATGAGTCATGGTTTTCAGAGTTTCTTGGTGAAGGACCATCAGGTCATTTCCTGCGTCAGGGCGAAACCTCTCCGTTTGTATCCAAATTCTTTAAGTAGAATCATTTTAAGGGGATGTTTAAAGCAGCATCCCCTTATATTTACTCCCGATTGCATTCCATCCCTGTATAAAGCATATTATGAAAATATTTGACAAAAAGAAGCTTTCTAAATTTCACGGAAGAGATGGTGCTCCGGCACTTATCGCTTATCAAGGCAAAGTTTATGATGTGACTGATAGCTATTTTTGGCTCAATGGAATACATTGGGTATCTCACCGGGCAGGACAAGACTTAACAGATGAAATGAAAGATGCTCCCCATCTGGATGATCTATTATTGGAAAAATTTCCGGTGGTGGGTTTATATCAAAATGAATAAAAAAACTCCCCAGAAACATAAAATCTCAGGGGAGTTTAAATGCACAGAAATCACACTTCTTATTTCTCACTCATATAAGGATAGCGCCAGTCTTTCGGTGGTACGAAAGTTTCTTTTACCGATCGGGCTGTTACCCAGCGCATCAGATTCAACGGACTTCCGGCTTTATCATTGGTTCCACTGGCACGAGAGCCACCGAATGGCTGCTGTCCCACAATGGAGCCGGTCGGTTTATCGTTAATGTAGAAATTTCCTGCAGCATTGACCAGAATTCGATCTGCCAGCACGAGCGCTTCGCGGTCTTTCGCAAAAACACCCCCGGTTAATCCGTACGGCGACGTTTCATCGCACAAGTGCAGTGTTTCTTCGTATTTCTCATCCTCATAAACATAGAGCGTGAGTACCGGACCAAAGATTTCTTCCTCCATAGTTCGGAATTTGGGATTCGAGGTTGTGATGATGGTGGGTTGAACAAAATATCCCACACTGTCATCGTACTCACCGCCGGTAATGATCTCCGCCTCGTTAGATTGTTTCGCATAATCAATATATTCGGTAATACTTTCGTAAGCTGCTCTGTCGATAACAGCACCCATAAAGTTAGTGAAGTCTTCCACATCGCCAACTTTTACATCTTTGATCTGTTCAAGTAAGTAGGATTTCAAGTTTGGCCACAACGATTTGGGGATGTAAGCGCGCGACACGGCGGAGCATTTCTGTCCCTGATACTCATACGAGCCACGGATAAGAGCAGTGCCTAAATCTTCAACATTTGCCGAATGATGAGCCACGACAAAATCTTTACCGCCGGTTTCTCCCACAATTCTGGGATACCATTTATATTTTTTGATATTTTCACCAACAATTTTCCACATGGTCTGGAATGTATTGGTGCTGCCGGTAAAATGAATGCCGGCGAGCAATTCAGAATTCAGTGCAGGAGTTCCCACTTGACTGCCATCGCCAGGAACAAAATTGATGACGCCGTCCGGCAATCCGGCTTCCTGAAAAAATTTCATTCCATGGTAGTTGGAGTAGATTGCAGAAGAAGCAGGTTTCCACAAAGAAACATTGCCCATTAGTGCCGGAGCACTTGGCAGGTTCCCACCAATTGCAGTAAAATTGAACGGTGTTACTGCGAATATGAAACCTTCCAGAGGCCGATGTTCCATGCGGTTCCAGATACCTTTTGGAGAATGTGGAGGTTGTTCCTCATAAATTTGCTGGGCAAAGTAAGCATTGAAACGCAAGAAGTCGCATAATTCGGCAACGGCTTCAATTTCCGCCTGATGAATTGTTTTACTCTGACCCAACATCGTAGTTGCATTTACCACATGACGATATGGACCAGCAATTAGTTCGGCTGCTTTGATAAAAACAGCGACTCGATCCTGCCAATCCATTTTGCTCCATGTTCGGTAAGCCTCCTGCGAGGCCTCAATGGCCATCTTCACTTCTTTTTCCCCAGCTTTATGATAGTGCCCCAACACTTTTTTATGGTTATGCGGTGGATTGATAGTGCCCATATTACCGGATTTCACTTCTTTTCCACCGATAATTAGTGGTAATTCCATTTCCTGGTTTTGCAGTTCCTTTAACACCTTTTTGACTTCTATACGTTCGTCAGTGCCAGGTGCATACATGTAATGGGGTTCATTCTCTGGAAGCGGAACGTTATATATGGCGTTTGGCATGGTAAACCTCCTTTAGATTAAAATTTTGTACAATTCAATTTTATAAGCATAGTTAATGTAGCAAACATCGTAAATAATGTCAATTTTTTAATAATTCTATGGTGACGAGCTTCTGCGGGTTTGTAAAAAAATATGAGATCCGAAGAATTGCAAAAGCACATTAAGGCTGGAAAAAGTAGTTGAGATTATAAACCCACAAAAAGCAATTCAATAATAGTAGTTAAGAATAAAATTACTAAATAACTCAATTTTATGTAAATCACTCATTAATACATTCATCAAGTGAATCATTAATTTAATGCACAAAGGCGTTTTAACGTCCAAACTTTCAAATAATAAAAGCTTTTTATGCATTTTTTGGAAAAAAATAAAAAAATTCCTTGCAATAATTTGAGATATTGTTAAGTTATGGTGCTGTTATTCGAAAATGACCGTTTAATTGGCTTCTATATTACACTTAGAGGCGTACCAGCAATTTGAAATTGGTTAAACCGCAGTTATGAATGGAACGGTATTGCGGTTGTTTTTTAAGGAATCAAGCAGAGGATGGTAAGTTATGACTTATAAGCTTTGTTGGTGGAAATTAAAAATAGAACCTCAGAAATGTAGGATGATATACTGGTCTTAAAGCAGTGAATATGGAGGCTTTTTGGTTAGCGGATTTTGAATACAATAAGTCATTAATACTAATTAGTGGTTTACGGTTAAATTAATCAAGCACAGTTAAACTAATATTGGAGGAGATCTAATGAATTATTCTGTACTGAAAAGGATTGCGAAAGTAGTTGTGCCGGTGGTTGCTTTTTTATTAATACTGCCGCTACAATCAGTCAAAGCTGATGATGATGGTTTTAGTTTTGGCGGTGCGGTAAGGTATAACTTGTTATCGACAAATTATGAAAGTGATCCTACTGCGCTCAGCACTAGTTTTACGTGGGATACCTGGAGATTGAACATTGATGGAAGCACCGCTGGTGTAGATTTGAGTTTTGAATATCGTTTTTATCCCACATTTGGTACTCATTTTATCCATCATGGATTTTTGGGTTATGCATTTTCCGATTATGTATATATGGAATTAGGTGTTACTCAGGTACCATTTGGGATAACGACTTATGCATCTCATTCGTGGTGGTTTCAAATTCCTTATTATGTTGGTTTGGAAGATGATTATGACATGGGAATTAATTTTGATATAACTTCAGTCGAGAATTTGAAGTTATCCTTTGCATACTTCCGTCAGGCAGAACCGGAAGGTCCCATTTTCGGTGGCGATGTCACATTTGGTAATGCGGGACCGGGAAGATATTCCTATGATATCGTTTCAACCGGTGATGCAAACATTCGGGAGTTGAATCAGGTAAATGCCCGTGCGGCGTATAATGTAAATGAAAATCTGGAAATTGGCGCTTCTGCACAAGTCGGACAGATATACAACGCTGTTCAGGAAGAAAGTGAAACTGCTACTGCCTTTGCCGGCCATGCGGTTGTTAACTATTCCGGATGGAATTTTAAAGGTGAATACATCATTTATGATTACAATGCAGTGGATAATGAAGGGAATGATATGGAAGTTGTGCAAATGGGTGCCTACGGTTTTGAATATTTTGGCGGTCCCGGCAGGGTTGCGGTGCGAGCGGCCAGAGCGGTCGACTACAGCGGCGCCGGCACTATCGAGTTCCTCGTTACAGACGACGGCGAGTTCTTCTTCATCGAGATGAACACCCGCATCCAGATCGGAAGAGCGTC
>CAZVKP010000353.1:0-4349 GCA_964627635.1 uncultured Calditrichaceae bacterium
GCCGGACTGGAGTACGATTCCACCCTGGGATTTGCCGATGGAACCGGTTATCGCTGCGGGACCGGCTTTCCGTTCCAACCGTTCAATGTGAAAGAACGAAGGGCGTTTAATTTTCTGGAGATTCCCCTGATTGTTATGGAGACAGTTCTTTTATTGGAGAGCAAACTTTTTTTATCCGCAGAAGATGCCTGGGAAATCATCGTCCGCCATCTGAACCTGGCTAAGGAAACCGGAGGATGCCTGACGGTCAATTGGCACAATAACAATCTGCATCAAAGAGATTTATCCGGCTATACCGCTTTATATGAAAAAATGTTAAATTGGGCATCGGAAAGAAATGCCTGGATTTGTTCAACGGATGATGTGAATGAATGGTGGCGAGAAAAGGAAGACAAAATTACAGTATGATTCGAACTGTAAAGAACATTATTAAAAACGGTCTGGCCATAGGTCACAAAGCAACCGCCGTACTGGATCAGCCCTATTTATCAAAAGAGAAGAAGTGTAAATGGCCGCCGGTATTCATCATTGGGGCTCCCCGGTCGGGAACTTCTTTGCTGTATCAATTGCTGGTAAACTCTTTTGAATTTTCTTATTTTCCCAATATTGCCAATCGGTTTTACATGTGTCCCATTACCGCCACTAAAATCGGGAAGCAATTGTGCCGAAAATATCGAAGCAGTTTTTCCAGCAGCTATGGTTTTGAAAAAGGCTGCATGGCGCCCAGTGAAGCAGGCAACATCTGGAATCGGTGGTTTCCGCATGAAAACAGGGAAGGATACAATTATACCCCGGCTGATTATCTTTCACCTCCAGCGCAACATACAATTTATCAAATGGTTGTCAATATTCAGGAAATTTACGGCGCACCTTTTATAACTAAAAATGTTAAGATGAGTGTTCGGTTACCGGCACTTCAGCAGATGTTTCCGGAAGCGGTTTACATTTGTATTCAAAGAGACATCAAGGACTCCGCACTTTCCAATTTAGCCATTCGCAGAAAAAATAAAACGGATTGGTGGTCGGTGATGCCTAAAGAGATTAATCAAATAAAACATCTTTCGGATACGGAACAAGTTTATTATCAGGTGTATTACGTGAACAAAAACATCGAAGAGGATCTGCGGTTAATTCCATCGACCCAAATACATAAAATAAAATACGAATCGATTTGTACGAATCCCGGGGATGGACTGTCAAAACTCCATAAATTTTTAACTAACAATCAACTGACCGTAGAACGGACTCATCCGGATATTCCGACAGAATTTCCAGTTTCCAGGCCTGGTGCCAACCAATGGGTGCAGAAAGAAGATTTGCAAAAAATCGAAAAGTTAGTAAATGAATTGAAATCTTAGCTATTTGGCTATTGAATCTTTATTTTAAAATTTATTGTAACCATTTTCCATCACTCAGGTAGTCAATTTTTTAATAATGGATAATAAAGAAAAATATAGAAAATTGTGTGAAGCGGATTGCGGAATCCCGTTATTCTCGAAAGACTGGTGGTTGGATGCTGTAGCCGGTCCAAAACATTGGCATGTGGCGATGATTGAAGAAAACAATGAGATTAAAGCATGCCTTCCTTTTGTTCTAAAAAAATATTTTATATTTAAATTAATTTCTATGCCCAAACTAACACCCATGTTCTATATCCGGATAAAATATCCAGAAGGTCAGAAATATACCAGTCGCCTTGGTTACGAAAAAGAAATACTCTTAAAGCTGATACAGCAGTTACCCGTAGTTGACAGATTCCACCAAAAATATCATTATGAATTGACAAACTGGTTACCTTTTTACTGGAACGGATTCCAACAAACCACCCGGTATACCTATGTGATTGAAAATTTAAGTGATCTCGACGGCATTTACTCAGAATTCCGATCTAATATTCGACGAGAGATCAGGAAGGCTCAAAAAAGACTCACAGTTTATGAAGACAATGATATTGACAAATTCTTCGCACTGAATGAAATGACTTTTAAACGGCAGAATAAAGAAATGACATATTCAAAACAGCTTATCCACAGAATCGATGAGGCATGTGCTGAACATAGTTGTCGAAAAATTTTCTTTGCCGAAGATACAAATGGAAAAGTTCATGCAACAAACTACCTGGTGTGGGATGCACGGAGCGCCTATTATTTAATGGGCGGAGCCGATCCTGAATTACGGACCAGTGGGGCAAGCTCCCTATTAATGTGGGAAGCGATTAGGTTTGCATCCACCGTGACGAAAAAATTTGATTTCGAAGGCAGTATGATTGAGCCGATTGAACGGTTTTTTCGCTCTTTCGGTGCAATCCAGAAACCGTACTTTTCAATCAGTAAAAAGAATTGGTTCTTCAGGCTGATTGAAAGTATATATTCACCACAGAGGGATATTTAAAAAATATTAGAGTGTTATAACTCTTCTTAATTTTTTTGTTTAATTTTATTTTACCACAAAATACCAATATTGCCAACGATGGAAGCGTCTCCTTTCCTTACAGACGAAACCATTGTTGTTAAATACATCTTCTATTGCTGTCATTGTATAGTTTTTAAAACCGAGTTCCCAGTAGTGATGCCCTTCTTCTACTTTCGATTTAGGCGTGGGAATTGTTATCCATTTTCGAAAATTTCTGAAGTGAAAATAAAAATCAATTTCATGTTTCTTATTTACAGGTACACTAACAAAAACTCCCTTAGTTATACATTTCGCTAGATTATTCATTACTTTGTTTAATTCATCAAATGGTAAATGTTCGAACACCTCAAATGCACAAAAATATTCAAATGGTTTAAGAGGCTTGAATTGCGTAGCATCAATAACAATGTCCGGTCTTTTATTCACATCTACATCCACTGTAATCACAAAATATCCCCGATTACGAAAGTAGGAAGTAAATGTATGGTCGCCCGGGCCAAGTTCAATGAGTCGGTCTCCGGGAGTTAGTTTTGGCTGAACCATTTGAATTTGATAATAATAAGATAGCCAATGTTCTAAAGAGGGAGTATTATATATCCAATCATGCGAAACATATCGTTTTGTCATCCTTTTAATACCTTTTCAGTAAAATGCCTTGACTTGAATTTGTTTACATAACGTCGATATTTAACATGGACTTATACTTTTTGTTTATTAAAGATACGTTGGATCCTATGATAATCGAGTTGAGAGAAGGTTCGTGTCATATATAAAAGTAGAATATAGATTATTATTCCCAATATGATAACACCAATAAGCTGCCCTATTGTTGTGATATTTATAAAATGAAGTATCACCCCCATTAAAACAGAAGCCATACCTATTTTCACATAATCTAACGTTTCAATCTTGTAACCGACAAGTTCTTTGCCATAATAAATAGCGCTTACTGCCATCAGACCATATGTTATAAATGTGGATATGGCTGCACCATTTATACCCATCCTGGGAACTAAAATAATATTTAAAATGAGGTTAATTGATGCGCTAATGAATAGAATAACCGTAATATACTTAGTATTTTTTACCAGATGAAAAACATACACATTAATTTGAAAGAGTCCGTTACATACAAATCCGAGAGTGATCCAAAGCACCACACTTGTGCTGGTTTTAAAGTCTTGCGTAGCGATAATATTTAGTAGCGGCTGGGAAAGCACTGCAATTCCGATAGCTGCGGGAAGAACAAGCATAAAAAAATATCGGGTGATATGAATGAAATATTCCTTTACCTCTTGGTGTTCACCTTCATCCCATAGTCTGGAAACCAGAGGGAATAGAACATAGCCTACAGGCGTGGCAAAAAGATTAAGAACCATTCCTAAAGCATAGGAAGCAGAATAGACCCCTATTGCAGAGATTGTCAGGAATTGAATGATAACAATACGGTCAGAATAGTTTACCACCCAGCGTACAATTCCGTTGGGCATAAGCGGGATACTGTAAACGAGCATTTCCTTTAATTCCGTCCAGTGAAATACGGGCCTTCCCAATTCTCTCAAGATGGAAATTAGTAACCCTACCACTAAAATAGCTTGAACAATGATGAGCACCCAAAATGCCCAGACGATTCCTTTACCCAACCCTACAACTAACAAAATAAAAATGATCTCTATCATTGACTTGCTGAATTTTACAACGGACAGCAACTTTATACGGTCAACTATTCTGAAATAATTCAGAAGATAATTATTTAAGAGAGTAAAAAAAAGTAACAAGCTACCGAGCAGGATAAAGTATCCATACTTCTGTTCGCCTAATATTGCTTCAGCTCCAAACCTTGCTGTACCGGCAATTACCGCTGTCACGAGTACTCCGATTAATAACACAAATAAAAAAGCGGAATAATAACCATTTTTAAAATTCAACTGATCCTT
>CAZVKP010000354.1:0-4337 GCA_964627635.1 uncultured Calditrichaceae bacterium
ACGGTTTTGGGTAGATTTAGTTAAGTTTTCATTAACACCGGGCTTAAGCCCGGTGCAAGTGGGAACCACCTTTGTACCACCGAACCGTTTTAACGGTTTCTTCAGAATTTTATCTCACAGGCGTACAAAGACAACCGGATATTACGACTAAGTCAGGATATCTGAATTTGAAAGGAAAGAATAACTATAAAGCCGGAAGATGGCAAGGAGGTGCTAGGTCTGTCCGCTTGAAGCGCTTGTAAAAATGCACTTAATATAAATTTTTTGAAAAAGATGGGGAATGATGCCATTATCATTAAAATTAAATAGTTACCGCCATTTTAATTAATTTTTTAATTGCTCCTTTAGCCGAACTGATGTAGCTGTAATTGCCAAACCTCCCTTGCCGGTACATTTTACACATGAGGGCATTTGCTTACTAACTCGAACAACAGTTTGAAAGACTTCTTCTAACGGGATAACCGGATCAAAGCCTGCACAAGCCATAGTGGCTGAAGAAATCGCATTCATGGCAGCACTGATATTTTTCCCAAGGCAGGGTACTTCAACACGGTCGGCAACCGGATCGCAAACCAGACCAATCATATTTTGAATGGCTGACGATGCCGCATCAACGGCTTGTTTTACGGTTCCTCCCATTAATTGGACAATCCCGGCGGCAGCCATGCCCGATGCCGAACCACATTCTACCTGACATCCGGATTCTTCTGCCGAAAAACCGGATTCTTTATCAAAAAAGGCGCCAATGAGTCCCGATGCAAAATAAGCTTTGATCAATTCATCAGAAGTTGAATTTAACTCTTCCGCCACTGCTTTTAATGTTCCGCCAACTGTTCCGCAGGACCCGGCTGTTGGATTGGCAACAATCACTTCCAGAGCACTTTTCGCTTCCATGATGGCAGTGACATAGGCAATAGTATTATTTATCAATGCATTTCTGAGAATTTTCCCATTATTCTCCGCACGCTTGATTAAATGTGATTGTTGAGGCAGAATACGGTCTTTATATACAGTTCCCTGCAACCCTGTTTGAATGCTATTCTCAATGGTTCCGATAATATTTTCCATTTTTTCTGTAAGGGCTTTCTTCGGAAGTCCACTCTGGCATTCTTCATAAAGTAATCCCATCTCTCCCATGTCCAGGTTATTTTTCTTGGCATATTCCAGAAGAGTTCGAATGGAATTGAAAGGCAATTCTTTTTCATTTCCCGAAACAATGGGTAGAATCGGATTAACAATAACTAGCTCGTTGAAAACAAGGTTTTCTTTTAACCGCTTAATAATTTCAAGCGGAATTTCTTGGGACGATTTTAGATTTATCAGTGTACTATTTTCATCGGATGATTGAAACCACACTGCATATTGAGAAACGACTGTCTTGATGTCTTCAGGGATCGGTTCATTATTTTTATTCCGGATTAAAGTTTCAAAATAGTTTCCGCGGATGCTCACCTGAAAATCATCGATTTGCTGAATTTCAAAAGCGCCTCCGCCAAGCGAGGCAGCTACAATCTGCACCTTTTTGCCTCCCTTGCCTTCCAAACTAAGTCTCACGGTATTGGTATGATTGGTTGGAAATGAGTTGACTTCGTAACGGATTATCACTCCTCTTTCTTCAGCCAAAGCTTCGGTATTTTTCATTCTGTCATCAGTAATATTCAAACCCAATAAACCACCATCAATTCCCATAGCGGTGCCTTGCTCCCGATAATTACCCGCCCAGGCGCCATCCTTATCAAAATCGATAATTGCCTTTTTTAATGGCTCATTTAATATATCGAGGCAAATTCTGGCAATACGCCATGAAGCAGCCGTGTGTGAACTGGAGGGTCCCCTCATTACCGGACCAACCACATCATTAAAAATACCGGGGAATTTATTCATAAAGCCTTACTTCCTTTCCAAATTGTTGGGCTATGGAATTGTTATCAATTCGATTTGCTACAAAATCTATAAATATTAAGTTCCTACTGAACTAACCCAGAAATTCTGTTAGGAATTCCATATTTGCAGAAACTTTTGGGACAGCCCCACAATTCATGATTATGCTATTGTAATAAAAGAACTTATTCCATGAATTGCCCCGACATTTATGTCGGGGATTAAGAAACTCACCAGAAAATTTTAGGGGCTTCAGCCCCAAACGGTGACTTATCCCTACTCACCACCGGAAACCAGATTATTCTTCCAAAATTTTTCCATCGTCCTTCGAAGATGAAGCGAAGTATTTTCTCTTTCCTCTAAGCTATGCGAACGCATCGGATAAGACATCATACTAAAAAGCTTATTGTGTTTTATTAACTCATCAACCAGCATTTCAAAACTCTGATAATGTACGTTATCATCAGCAGTGCCGTGAATAATCATCAGGTTGCCTTCTAATTTTGCTGCATGATTAATGGGTGAACCATTGTGATATCCTTTCTCATTTTCCCAGGGCAGCCCCATATACCTCTCCTGATAAATCGTATCGTACAATCTCTGGTTAGAAACAAATGCGATGGCGATTCCGGTTTTGTATATTTCCGGATACCGGAACATGCAATTGAGGGTCATTTGCCCCCCTCCGCTCCATCCCCACATACCTATTCTTTCCGGATCTACAAAATCGAACATGTTGATAATTTCCATAGCTGCTTTAGCCTGGTCATGGGTCGCCAGTATCCCTATCTGTTCATAGATGGATTTGCGCCAGTCACGCCCCCTGGGAACTTTCGTTCCCCGGTTATCCACACTGATTATAATGTAACCCTTCTGAGACATATACTGATGCCAGAGTTGACGTTTACTCCACTCGTCTTGCACGGTTGATCCGGCAGGTTCACCATATACATAAAAAATTACCGGGTATTTCTTGGTGGGATCAAATCCGACCGGTTTGATCATCCAGGCGTCCAGCACTACCTCTCCAATATCAACTTTAAAAAATTCCTTTTTATTAAATCCCAGCGAATCATACTTCGCCTTTAATTTGGAATTGTCCTCAAGCATTCTAATTTCCTGGTGTTCCGGAAGACTGATCACAGTAATGCGGTCCGGTGTAACGGTGTTTTGGAATGTTGCAATCGCCCATTGTGCATCCCGGGACATCTGATAAGAAAACTGTCCTTCCATGTCTTTGGGGCTGATGCGTTCTGCAACACCATTACCGTCTAAACGGCTTCGGTAAAGATAACGCTGTGTATAGTTTGTCGGGCAAGCTATATAATAAACATGTCCGCCTTTTTCATCGATACAGTTTATGTTCACAACATCAAAATCACCTTTGGTAATCAACTCCATTTGTTTCCCATTCCTGGAAACTTTATACAAATGACGCCAGCCGTCCCGTTCGCTGGTCCAGGTAAAATATTTTTCACCATCCAGCCACTGAATGTTATCGTGGATATCCAGAAAGGTTTTACTCCTCTCGGTTAGAATATTTTCTAACGCCATTGTCTCAGTATTGCCTATCCAAACTTTATTTGTGTTCTGCAGCCGGTTTAATTGCTGGATCATCACTTCATTGGAATTGGGGATAAAATCCATCCTTGCCAGGTAGTTATTCCGCGGATCTCCGGGAATCTGAAACCATTTTGTTTGACCACCCTCTGCCGGAACAACGCCAACCTTTACCGCGGAATTGGTGGTGCCCACCTTTGGATAAGGCAATGGAATCGGTTGAGAATATATGGAATCGATGTTGTTAATCATATAGAATACCCCGGTCCCCTTGGTGTCCGATTGCCAATAAGCGATATTCTTCCCGTCCGGGCTCCAACCAAACCCATCCCGACATGATAATTCTTCCTCATATACCCAGTCAAAGGTACCATTTATGATTCTCTCAGATCCGTCATTGGTAAGTTGAACTACCTCAGAGGTTTTCAAGTCTTCGACATAGATATTATTTTTAACCACATAACCAACCTTCTTGCCGTCCGGTGAAAATTTCGCAAACATCATGGTAGAAGGTTTGGCAAATTTCCCGAGTTGTGATAATTCACCGGAGTTAAGATCAAGAACCCAATAATCGCCTTTGGTGTGATATCTCCAGACCCGTACCGAATTGGTAAAAATCAAAAGTTTTTTTCCGTCCGAGGACCAGTGGTAATCCTTAATCTTCAGGGGCTCATTCTCACCTTTGGGGATTAGCTCTTTTGCATCAACCAGTATCTGTCGTTCACCGGTTTTCTGATTGTATTTAATAATGCTCTTTGCACTGTCAAATTGCTGCGATTTCTCAAGAGCGGTGTAACCCGATCCATCTTCCAGCCAGCGCGCCGGTCCGAATTGGTTTTTCTCAAATTCATTTTCTTTGTATAGAAGATAGGAACCTTAAAATGATATTCCTTTCC
>CAZVKP010000355.1:0-4326 GCA_964627635.1 uncultured Calditrichaceae bacterium
ACCGGATCAAAATGCACGGTTACATAAGCACCGATCTCCTTTTGCAATTTTTTATCCACCCGCTCTGATATCCGGTGTGCTTCACTAAAGGACAAATTTTCGTCCACTTCGATGTGCAAGCTCACCACCATCATCTCTCCGTAATTATGGATAATGATATCGTGAACACCAAATACCTCGGGAAAAGCCAATACTTTTTTCTCGATTTTGGAAAGCAGCTCTTCGCTGGGCGGCGTTCCCAATAATTGGTCGATGGGACGCCTGGCAATCCCATAAGCTGAATAAAAAATGGTCAGTGAAATCAGGATGCCCACAACGCCATCAAAACCCGGATAGTCTAAGATTGTCAGGATAAATGCAATGACCACTAAAAGTGAAGATACTGCATCCAAATGATGGTGCCATGCATCAGCACGCAAAGTATCGGAATTAATTTTTTTCGACAATCTCATGGTGTAGAGACCTAAACCAAATTTAATAAGGACAGTCAAAGCAATAATTCCAATGATCCACCAGGCTGCGGTGAATTCTACTGGATTAAAGGTGCGTTTTATGCTGGACTGCAATATTTCTATCGCGGTAACAACCAGAATGACCGAAATAATCAATGCTGAAATAAACTCTGCCCTGCCGTGTCCAAAGGGATGCTCCCGATCGGACGGCTTTTCGGTTACATAGAATGTAACGAGAACAATAACGCTGGTTGCCATATCACTTAAAGTATGCACGGCATCGGCAATCAATGAAAGGCTGCCGGAAACAAAACCCAATATACCCTTAATTAGAAAAAGTGCTAAATTAATTCCAATACTGGCCCATCCACCTAATTTACCGTAGAAAGACCGCGGCGTAATTTTAGTTAAATTTCTGTTATTCGTTTCAATATTTTGCATAAGTCCGAAAATCACTTTTTTATCAGATCACCAGAATAGTTTAAAGACAAATTTCACAACATATCATAAAAAAAGCCTGATATACGTCAGGCTTCTTAAAACTCATAATTGGAAATTAAGATTTCTTCTTTTTGGCAATTTCTGCCTGCTTTTCGGCTTTTTTCCTCTTAATATATCGCTTGCGCCGTTTACGTTTCACCCGTTTGTTATACTGTTTTCCCATAAGAGTTCACTCCAGGTTAAATTAAATAGTTTTGTCCTCTGTCCTTTTTTTCATGTTTATATAAAAATTCCTGAACATAATCAAAAAATTGATGAACAGTTTCAACACGCGGTCCATTCCATTGTTGATTCCAGGGTTGATCTAAACACACCGCCAATCTTCCGGTTGCAGCAAATACTTCCAGATTATCCTGAAAATCATCTAATAGTGCAATACCATCAATTTCGGATTTATAATGACTGATATGTACCTCATTGGTGGGAATATCATTTTTACCGATCCAGCTTAAAGTTGGTGAGCGACCAACTTCGGTTTGCGAAGTCACCACCACAATCTCAAACTCGTCTCTCCAGTGATGCAGCGCTTCCAAAGCTCCCGGATATGGTTCCGCATCCTCAAGAATTTCCTTAATATTGCCGGATTCCATAAACGGATAAATTTTTTCTTTTATAGGGAAATATTTTTCCAATTCCCTGGAGGTGACAGGTTGTACCTGATGATCGGGATATTCCCGGTTGTAAACCCGGATTAAACTGCCCACAAAATCCCGAATCACTCCATCCAGATCCAGCAATACGCGTTCTTTGGCTTCCCGCTTGGGTTTTATGTCTAAACTTGCTCTACTCATTATTTGATATAATCCACTACCGATTCTGCATTATCCACACCAACAACATTCCCATTCATCCATTGACAATTATTGCCTGCGAATACTGAAATGGCATTTGCAACATCCTCGGGGGTAGTTAAGCGTCTGCCAGGATTCCGCTCAACTGCGGCATGCACCATTTTCTCGTGACCGGGAATTTTTTGAAGTGCGGGCGTATTGGTGACACCGCCGCGAATGGCATTGGCGGTGGCGCCAATCGGTGCCAGCTCCATTGCCAATTGCCGGATATGGGATTCGAGGGCTGCTTTTGCAGCCGATACAGCGCCATAATAAGGAACCACGTGGGTGCTGCCGTAACTGGTCATGGCAAAAATACGGGAACCAAATCCGAGTAAGTTTGCCCAGTACAGTTCCTGCACCCAATAAACCAGACTGTGAGCCATCACGTCCAGCGTCATATCCATATTCCCGCGGTTGATGGCGTTCTCCCGTTCATCGGCAATGTAAGGTTTTAGAGTACCAAAAGCCAGGCTGTGCAAGAACACCTTAATAAATTCGCCTTCATTTAATTTTTCGGAAATCTGCTGAACTACTTCTTTCCGCTTATTTTCATCCGACGCATTCACATTGAAAAAAACCGCTTCGGAACCATGCTTTCGAATCTCATTCATCACTTCTTCTACTTTATACATGGTTGCTTTGCGATCCAGATGAACGCCGAAAATATCGTATCCCTCTTTGGCAAGCTGGATGGAAGTCGCTGCACCGAAACCGCTGGAGCTCCCTAAAATCAGTGCATATTTTTTTGTATTTTGATCTGTCATAAATATTTCCTCACTTTATTTAATTTAAGTGTTTACAAAAAGGTGTCATTTCCATAATTATTGTTAAGAAAATTAACGCATCTTCAATATTTTTGATAAATAATTTACCTTTTTGCCTGGTTCATGTCAAGTCGCTTTCCCTTTATGATATAAAACAGCATTTAGAGATGTCATTTTATAACAGCAGTTTTTTAATTCTCATTCTGATCTCTGTGCTACGCAGTGAGGTAACTGTTCATTTTCTACCCAAAAAAGCGCCCTTTTGAAGGGGGGTTGGGGGGATGTTATTTCCAGTCGCACAGTAAAAACTAATTTTTTTGTGGTGGAATGCAGTTATTCACATCCCCCTTTTTTCCCCCTGTCTTCAACAAGCAGGCGTTCAAAGGAGACATCCCCTTTAGTCCCCCTTCAAAGGGGGAAATGCCAGCGAAACGATTCACAGCCTAAAATTGTAATCATTAAAAATTATTTTCCATAGATTTGATCAATCAGGATTTGATTTTGCACTCCGGTCTCACCAGGTGTCAAAATGGATTTGTCGAATAAAAGCGCCTGAGAAAAATGGTTTAGCATCTTCAGGTAATAGTTACCGTTAGCAACTTCAATATTTTCAACTTTGTCATCCACTACCAATTCAATGACAACGGTTTCATCCGGTTTATTAAAATTAACAATTTGCAATTTACCCTGTATGCCATAGAATGTGAGGGCGCTTTCCCGGTACATGTCAAATGACACCTGCAGGCTTCCCAGAGTATGATCCTCAAATTCCAAAGCAACAAACGCTTTTCGTTCTATGGATTCCTCAGAAAAATTCGGATGGACAAAAGATTTTAAGTGTATCACAGATTTTCCCATTACATACTGCATCAAATCCAATATATGAGATCCGATATCTGCAACAGGTCCACCACCCGATATTTGGGGATCACTCAACCAGCTTCGAACTGATAATGAAGCATCCAGTGAAAAATGACCATTAGCAAATTCGATGTCGCCAATTTTTCCCTCATAGACGATATCCCGCATTTTACCGATGGCATCAATAAATCGCATCACAAAAGCGGACATTAATTTAACTTTATGTTGATAGCAAACTTCCACCATTTCTTTTGCTTCCACCTGATTCAGAGCCATTGGTTTTTCGACCAACACATGTTTGCCAGCCTCAGCAGCAATTGATACATGTTCTTTATGAAATGCAGGTGGTGATGTGATAATGACAGCATTAATTTCCGGGTTTTTCACTAATTTCAGTGGATCATCATAAAAAAATGGAATATCATGTTTTTTAGCTTTTTGTTCTGCCTCTTCTAAATTGCGTTTGGTTATCCCAATCAGTTTTGCATATTCGGATTTTTCGAATGCCGGTTGGAGCCGCTTCTCGGCATATCTTCCATATCCTATAATGCCGTATTTTATTAAATTCATATGAATGATCAATCTCGGCTTTTCATGAAAACTTACATTCTAACAAGGTTAACTAATGGTAGAATAACTGTATATTTTATATCAATTTGTGGCGATTTCTAGTATGTTTTTTTCGTAACATAATGGTTTCCCGTTTTCGCGGGAATGACACGCTCACCCACAGAATATGAGTCATCTTTGAGGTATTCGGACGAATTTCAAGTTTCTAAAACATCAACTCAAAATCTCATCCGCATGGAGTAAGTCTGAGAACTGCTCGTTTTTCACTGACTCTGCATTTTTCCGGGCTTTTGCCAATGCACTCATGATGTATCGATTGGCGATAAAGATCTTCTTGGATTCTTT
>CAZVKP010000356.1:0-4305 GCA_964627635.1 uncultured Calditrichaceae bacterium
CGCCAAATTTGAAGATGTGCAGTGTGAGAATTGTCATGGACCTGGCTCCGAACATATTTCGACATTAAAAACTGAAGCGATTCAGGTAAGTTATGATGAAATGAATTGTGGAAAGTGTCATGAGGGTGAGCACCATCCTTATTTATCGGAATGGGAAGAATCTCCCCATAATTTCGATCCTTTAACATCCTCACATGGTGCTGGCGCAAATGGTTTTTGTCAGGGATGCCACGAGGGCGTTGCTGCTGCTATCCGACTCTCTGGTGATTTAAGTTCGTTTTATGGTGGTGGTTTTATTAGTGAACGACCGGACACAAATTCGGTAAGCCTGGAACCTGTGGTTTGTCAAACCTGCCATGATCCTCATAGTGCTGAAAACCCTGGTCAATTGCGTACAGTCGATGATGTTCTATTGGTTGAAGCGAACGGAGAAAGACCAATAGTTTCAGAAGGAGGCGCTGGTAAACTTTGTATGCAGTGTCATCATGCCCGGCGAGCACCGGAGCCTCAAATTCAAAACGGTTATCCGTTTTTTGGTCCGCATGCAAATCCACAGGCAGATATGATGGCTTCCAAGAGTGCTTATCATTCGGTTGCGGAATCGGATTTCGTATGGGCAGGACCTTCTCATTTGAGAGTACAAAATAGTTGTAAGACTTGTCACCTCAATACTGTGGAATTTTCCGCTTCGGGTCCGGCTGTTACCGGACATAAATTTGAGCCGACAGTTGACGCCTGTGTAACTTGCCACGGTCCTATCAATGATTTTGATGAAATAATGGCAACCAATGATTTCGATGGTGATGGCAGAGTTGAAGGGGTGCAAAGTGAAGTCCAAGGCTTGTTAGATCTGTTGGCATCTGCGTTAGTTGCAGATGGATTGGATACGACTGGCGTGGGTATCGCAGGCGCATTAGGCGATACGACCACTTCCACATTTAAACAAAGAGAAGCCGGCTATAACTGGGTTTTTGTAGTGGATGATAAGAGTCTTGGCGTCCATAATCCGGACTATGCAGTACAATTGTTACAACAGAGCTATAAATTTATAACAGGTAACAATATTCCGAATGCAAAAATGGTACGAGAAGATAATATTGTTGCTGCCCGTTGGTAAATCCTTTTGAACATTTAAATATAATTGCCCCCTGTACAAGAACATGCAGGGGGTTTTTCTTATGACAATGTTATGTGACGTAAACTGTCTATTTTTATATTGCAATAAATCCAAACTCATGAATTGTGTGAAATTTAAAATATGGTCCGGTATTCATGAAAAGTAATTTAATTAATAATTGAGAGCACTGATTAATGGATTTCAATGTGAATCAAATAAAAAATCGATTGGACAGAATTCAGGTAATTTATACAGATGTAGACGGGACGTTTGTTACGGATGGTTGTTTGTTTCGTAATCAGAGAGGTTATACCCTAAAAAATGCCACTGCTATCTATAAATTGTTGTCGGCAGGGGTAGATGTGGTAATGACTTCCGGCCGTGAGAAGGAAAAGCTGAAAGACACCGCGCGTATACTGGGAGTTCAGAATTATATCGGAAATCTTGGAATTGAAATTGTCTACAATCAGGGGGAAAAAGTCATCACTAATTTTGGTGTAGACGTACCTGACCACCAGAGCCTAAAAAATTGGATTGGAAAGAGCGGTGTGGTGAAATTAATTTTTGAACAATTTCCCGGTAAATCCAGATATTATTTACCCTGGTCAGATAGTTTGAGAACACATCATCTTTTAATCGGCGAATTGGATAGTCGGGAGATCAGTGCATGGGTGGACCAAAATTTTCCTGAAATTCGAATAATTGATAATGGGGCGGTTCCAGCGGAAAAAGAATTCACTTCCCCCCATGCTTATCACATTGTGCCTCGAAATGTTGGAAAAAGAGCAGCGGTGCAAATAGATAAAATGGAGAGGAATTTGTCAACCGAAAAATTGATCGGAATCGGTGACTCTATGGAAGATATGATGATGGCAGATGAGGTGGCTGTCTTCTTTTTATTGGATAATTCAATTGAAACCGATCAAGAAAATGTCATTTATGTAGACAATAGCGATGGCGAGGCTTTCAGCCGTATCATTGAATTTTTACTGAAAGAAGGATTTTTTTAATATACCGTTAAAATGACTGGTATTCCTCTATCATTCGCTGATTTATATTTGCGCAATATGTTTTGTTCTCACCAATCTGTTTGCAGTTGTTTGACGATGATTTAATCCGAATCTTTTTTTGCTGTTGATGGTGTCACTTCCTGTGGTTTTTCCTCCGGCAGGATAACCCATGCAACCAAATAGGTAACTAATATGGGAAAAAATCCGGTTAAAAGAAATAGCAGCACTGCAATGAGTCGCAATAGGTTGGGATCCATATTATAGACTTCACCAATACCTCCGAATATACCGGCTATTTTTCGGTCTGTCCCGGAGCGATACAATCGTTTCATTCTAAGCCCTCCTCTTTAGGTTTCGTTGCTAATTTTTATTACAGTTTCTTTCTGATTCCAATATGCATCAATAAGTTAGTTTTGAAAAGAGAATTCAATTCTATCCTTAAATATAAATTTCCGGCAGATCAGGTATTTGATTTTTCTTCGCTGGTTTTTACCGTACTGTTATTTTCAAGTTGTTGCTTGCGATGCCTCAGTAACAAGTAAATTCCAATGCCGATAAAAACTAATGGCCAAAAGTAACCAAAGAATTCATGTCCTGACCAAAATAAGATTGAAAGCACAATTAAAATGGCCGCCGGAACCAGTAATCCGCTTTCTCTTTCTCCCAGCAAATACATGAACAAAAATCCCAACCCGGGACCCAATAAAAACACCGGCCATAAATCATCCATCCAATACCAGCCATTCACTGCACAATATTGAAATAGCAACCCATAAGTAATTAAAATAGTACCGGGCATTAACAGACCGATTTCTCTGCGTTTTGCAATCCAGCCAATCCAAAAAAACACACCGCCTGCAATCATCAGCAGGGGCCATAGCTCTTCCCATTCCAGATAGAACCAATCTAAATTATGTCCTAAAAATAAAAATCCGATAAGGATTAAAATGATGCCCCAAATGAGAGATTTTAATTCGCCTTGCATGTGTCCTCCATATCAATAAATTTACTTAACAGTCTATTTTTCATTTAGTATTACGAAGATACTATCAAATATGTTACTTCATAAGATAATACACTAAATGGTTTTAAACCAAATTGGATTAAGGTAATAAATTTAAAAGGAGTGAAAAAATGCGCGAAAGACAACTTGGAAAAGACGGACCATATTTAACTGAAATCGGATTGGGAACCTGGGCAATTGGCGGACCCTGGCAATTTGGATGGGGGGCGCAGGATGATGATGAATCCATAAAAGCGATTAAAAGATCATTAGAGCTGGGAATTAACTGGATAGATACTGCTGCGGTGTATGGACTCGGTCATTCTGAGAAAATTGTCGGGAAAGCAGTGGAAAATATCCGTAAGAACATATTTATTGCCACCAAATGTGGTTTGATGTGGAATGATGGTGGAGAGGTTACCAGAAATAATCGTCCGGAAAGTATTATGAAAGAGGCAGAAGCAAGTTTACGTAGATTAAATACAGACTATATTGACCTCTATCAGATTCACTGGCCGGATAAAAATACACCGGTTGAAGATAGTTGGGAAGCCATGATTCGACTGCAGGAACAGGGAAAAGTTCGGTTTATAGGCGTTAGTAATTTTGATGAAAAGTTGCTGGAAGCTTGCGAAAAGAAAACCCATGTAAATTCTCTGCAACCGCCATATAGTTTGTTAAATCGTCGGGTTGAAGAAAAAATTTTGCCCTGGTGCAGGGAAAATGGAACTGGTGTGGTGGCATACAGTCCCATGCAATCCGGTCTGTTAACCGGCAAATTCGATAAATCCAGGTTGGCGGATGACGACTGGCGGCATTCCAGTCCGGATTTTAAAGAACCCCAATATAGCAAAAATTTGAACTTTGTTGAAGAATTACGACCAATTGCAGAAAAATACAATAAAACAGTAGCGCAGTTAGCCATTGCCTGGGTGCTGATGAATCCGGTGGTGACTGCCGCCATTGTGGGTGCCCGACGCCCCTCTCAAACTGAAGAAAACATTGGTGGTGCTGGTTGGGAAATCCAAAAAGAAGATATGGATTCCATTGAAGAAATAAGTAAACGGGTGTTGTCCTAATGGAAATTGGATTTTAGAAATTAATAGCGTTGATAAAAAAGGTTAAATGATTGCATCCTTTACTTTCAGATATCCTGACTTAGTCGTAATATCCGG
>CAZVKP010000357.1:0-4280 GCA_964627635.1 uncultured Calditrichaceae bacterium
AGAGCCGGAGCCCGACGGCCCCTTGACGGGCAGTTGCCGGATGTTAATACAAAAAAATTATCAATTAACACCCTGCTTCAGCAGGGTGACTGAAACTATAAGTTCTTTAAAATTAACCGCTTCTCACATTGTGATCACCTCTGTGAAGCGGTTTTCAGGTCTTGCTTTGTTCCATTTATTAGCCCAACGGGTTATAACTGTTACTGCCCATCTTGTACGACGAAAAGGAAAAGGATATGGACATTCGAAAACTACCAAAAAAAATTAAAAACAAATTATCACATTATATTTTTAAATTGTTCGGTTTCGACTCAATCACTCGCATAAAAATCCATTCCAGAAATGATCTAAAAGCAATCGGAACTGAGTACGGAGGCTGGGTGGTTCCGGTTAGCCTGATTCACGTAAATTCAATTTGTTACTGTGTGGGTTGTGGATTAGACATCTCATTGGATTTGGGTTTAATTGATCAAACTGATTGCCATGTGTACGGCTTCGATCCTACTCCCCAATCCATTGAGTACGTAAAACGTGTAGCGGGACAAAATCCCCGATACCATTTTTATGAAATTGGATTATGGGATAAAGAAGATACTTTAAAGTTTTTCGTTCCAAAACATCCGGAGCATGTTTCCCACTCATTAGTCAATCTGCAGAAAACCGAAGATCATATATCTGTTAAAGTCAATAGACTTTCAAATATTATGGCGGAACTGGGGCACCATAGAATCGATCTTCTTAAAATTGACATTGAAGGGGCAGAATATAAAGTGATTCAGTCTATACTTGAGGACAATCTTGATATTGCTGTAATATGCTTGGAGTATGATGAATGCTTTAATCCGCTGGACAACCAATATCGCGAACGAATTCGGGAGTCGTTGAATAATTTGCTTAATAATGGTTATTCGTTGGTTTACGTGCAAGAAAATGGCAATTATACATTGGTAAAAGATGGCTTGTAAAATGATGCACCGGATAACAATTCCAGGATAATCCGATAACGCGGGTAAATCTTGTTTTCCCATGCAATATTATTTTCAATGAGAACAATATTTAATATTCCTTTATTGTCCTTAATTTAGGTAATGTCAAAAATTTCATGAAAAAATAATGGCAATCTAATATTATAAAAACCACTAAACCCTTGACTGACTTGATCTTGAACTCTCTCGGGGGCTCCGCTCAAGTCAGTCAAGGGGGGGAGAAGAATATAGTATCAAATAAATAACGTAAAATTAACAAATTACATGGTATTTTTACCAAAAACTTTTGACAATACGTTAATTTAAATGAGGAGGATACCCATGAATAATGGTTTCAAAATAGACGCACTCGTTCTAATATGTATGCTTTTAGTTACCCTTAGCAAGGCACAAAACCTGACTCACGGGCCGGTGGTCGGCGGGATAACGGCGAATTCAGCTAATTTTGTATTGAGAACCGATACTGCCGCTTCCATACGGATTGAGATTTCTGCATCATCTGATTTTTCTATTTCTACTCTCTCCAATTCCACAAATACCGGAACAAATTCCGATTTTTGGGGCAAGGTATCGATTTCGGGATTAACGCCGAATACCAAATATTACTACCGGGTCGTTATTGAGGGAAGTGCAGTGAATGATGGAATAGAACGTTATTTTACTACTTTTCCCGAAGAAGGCACTGTATCGGATTTTACTTTTATTACCGGCTCCTGCCAGCAGGCAGGTAATGATCCGTTTTCCAATCAGGGGGATATTTTCCCAATCATTGCGGATGAACAGCCCGCCTTTTTCCTCCACCAGGGAGACTGGGGGTATCCCGATACCACAGACAGTGAACAAGGTACCCCGGATAACTATTTCACGCTTGATTTTGCCAATATTCAGGAAAGTTATCGCAGCCGCTACGATCCGAATTTTCCGATGATCGATCTGCTTCGTGTTACATCAGTGGATTATACATACGACGATCATGATATGGTAAATGACAACTCCGATTCCACTTTTCCCGGTATCGACAACACGCTGATGGGGTATCAGGAGATGTTCCCCCACTATCCACTGCCCAGTGCTTCTAACGGAATCTGGCACAAATTTACATGTGGAAATACGGATATTTTTATGTTAGACAATCGGGCACAACGAGACCCTAACCTAAATGCATTCGATATTTTCAGTCCGGATAGTGTGGTGTTCAATCCCAAACCGGGACACAGCATTTTGGGAGAAGAACAAATGAATTGGCTGCTGCAGGAGCTCCGGAATTCAACAGCGGATTGGAAATTTATTTCCACAGGAGTTGTATTTAATCCCGCCATGCGAGTCGGTCTTGAATTGGCTGTATTGCTTCAGGGACAAATACCGGACTTTGAGACACCACAAGGCACTTTTTCTCCAACAGATATTGCAGTCGCTTTTTCAGATACCTGGGCCGGTTTTCCTGAAGATATTCATAAAATTAGTCAATCCGTCATTCAAAACGATATTCAGAATGTGATTTTCCTGAGCGGGGATAGCCATAATTCTGCGCTGGACGACGGAACTTCCTCCATTTTTCCGGAATTAATGTCCGGCCCCTTAGACCGGGTGAACAGCCGGACCGTGTCTTTTCTTGAGCAGTTCGGAATTTACATCTGGAACAAGGGCGGACATACCAGCAATCAAACCGAATTCGGCAATGCGTATGGAAAGGTTTCTGTTTTCGGATCGGATTCAGTCCGTTTAGAGGCAGTAAGTGAATCCGGAACCATATTAGGTCAACATACTGTCGAATCCGGTTATTTGCCAACATCCAAACATATTGCCATTGCACCCAATGGTCTGGATTTTGGAAATGTAAAAGTCGGTGAAGTGGCAATATTTGGTTATCTTGCTGTGAGCACCAGCATCGATACTGTCACTGTTTCTTCATTGGAAGTGGTGGGCGATGAAACATTTATTGCCATTCCGCCCGGACAAGTTCCCTTTACGGTTGCTCCCGGGAAGAGAGCATTGGTGGGCGTACTATACGCCCCAACTGCCAAAGATACCAATCAAGCCATTATTCAGATGACCACCAATGCACCCAAAACCCCCGGTTTTCAGGTTTCGCTTCAGGGTGTGGGTGTGACCGAACCGGTAGCCATTAACGAGCGGTCCGGAACTGCCGAAAAGTTCATGCTTCACCAGAACTATCCCAATCCATTTAATCCATCTACAGTCATTCAATATTCATTACCCAAAGGGAATGATGTCATCATTGAGATATATGATGTTAACGGACAAAAAATAGGAACGCTGGTTGACGGCTACAAAGCTCCCGGAAGCCACCAGGTAACCTGGAATGGCAAAAATGAAAACGGTGAAAAAATGGCAACCGGCTTTTATTTTTACCGGATTCAATCAGGGGATTTCATCGATTCGAAAAAGATGCTGTTGTTGAGATAGGATACAGGAAATCCATCAAACCCGGAATAATTCCTGCTTCGAAACTGAGTTTCGGGATAGTTGTCAAAAAAAATATTTCATCGGAACTTTAACCGATCCCTCCGGTTTGCAAGTGTGGGTTGAGGAGAAAGAAATTTCTCTTACAAAAATGCCCTCAGGGATTGAGGGCATTTTTTAATATTGTCTATTTTGACCAGACTTACTAACAGATATTAAACTTTCCCTTTCAAGGCATCAATCAGTTGTTTTTTGGTCATATTGGTGCGTCCCCGGATATTCTGTTGCTGCGCCTTTTTGTATAATTCTTCTTTAGACATATCCTGCAGCTTCGCTGACGTTGATGTGGTCGCTTTTTCGCGTTTTGCAGCAGTTTCAGTCTCAGCTTCCACGCTCTCGGAAACCACAGAGGTAGGCATTTGGGGAAGATCGGTGGTTTTTTCTTCTGTCCTTGCCGTCTTTTCAGCCTGGGGACCCTCTAAAGAGCTATACTCCAGAATTTCATAAATGCGGCTATGTCCACTTGTGCCACGCATTAACAACCCAACACCCATAAAGGCAGATAGCAGACTTCCCAGCGAACCTTTTTTCAGTGCGTAAAGCAACAATGCACCGCCGCCAATGAGAGAAACCTTCCGTTCGAAATCGTTCAAATTAATTTTTTCGGTATTTTCCAAATCGTTCATTTTTTATACTCCCTTTTTTATCTGATAAAAAATAAAAATCCCACTGTACATGCAAGTCTAATCTCAATGTATCAAATTTTATGCTTGAACACAATTTTTATCTTTTGCAGATTAGCAATTATTTAGTAAAAATTCAGATATCCTGACTTAGTCGTAATATCCGGTTGTCTTTGTACGCCAGTGA
>CAZVKP010000358.1:0-4257 GCA_964627635.1 uncultured Calditrichaceae bacterium
TGAGGTTTATTTCAAATTAATCTTGTATAATTATTAATTAAGCTGAACTAATGACCTAACCTAAATACGTTTTAATTTTTTTAATTCATCAAGTATTTCCTGCTGAGCATTCTCATCAGGATATTTTAACGGACGCCGAGGCAAACCACCATCAAAACCAATCTGATCCAGAGCAAACTTTAATCCGCCGATTCCATGAATTCCGGCGCTTAATTGATTCAGCCGAATCATGCTCAATTGTAATGGTCGCGCTTCTTTCAAATTTCCTTCCGAAACTAACTGATACACTTTTAGACAAAGTTGAGGAGCGATATTTGCCAGTGCCAGAACGCCTCCGCTCGCTCCCATCAGTAAACTGGGCATTAAGGTATTCGCTGTGCCGGTAAGCAACTGAAAATCCTTCAAATCCAACGACAAAATAGACTGCTGATAGGTGATATTCCCGGAGCTATCTTTCATTCCGGTAATATTGGAATGTTCAGCCAATTTGGCAACTACCGGAACCGGCATTTCCAACCCGGTAAATTTTGGCACATTATAAATGATGACAGGGAGTGGTGAATAATCCGCTACTTCATTAAAATAATCCTGTAATACCGTCGTGGTCATTTGACCTTTGTAGTAATGAGGAATAGACAACAATACGGCATCGCCTCCGGCAAGACTTGCTTTTTTAATGTAATCGATGGAACATTTCGTTGAATCGGATCCGGCACCAATGATTATTTTTTTCTCAGTAGGAACATATTTCACCGCGGTTTCAATAATCTGGCAACTCTCTTTTTCAGAAAGCATGACATTCTCACCATTGGAACCCAACACCACATAGCCACTTAAATCATACTCATTCCATTTTTTCAAATTAGCTGCCAACTTGTTAAAAGAAACCTCTTCATTCTCAAAAGGCGTTACGATTGGGGGAAAAATACCCTGAAGCGAAATCATAAATATCCTCAATTTTTTAGGAATCTAAGGAGAATTTAAATCTTTACCAAAAACAAATCTTTAAAATTTAATATTGGAAATCGAAAGACCGTCGCTTATTAAAGCTAAAAACAGAGTTCACTTGCAAAAATCAGAAAAGCACTCTAATTTTGAGGTTTGATTCAAGTGAGAAAATCATGGTCGATAAAAAAATTAACACATGGGTTGAAATATCTAAATCCGCCTATGCCCATAATTTAAAATTTTTTAAGAAGAAACTTCCCTCATATACAGAATTTTCAGTGGTCATTAAGGCAAATGCGTATGGACATGATATGATTAAAATGGCTGAGATTGCTGTTCAAAACGGTGCCGATTCATTCTCTGTACATTCTCTTGACGAAGCTTTGAAAATCCGACAAGCAGGATTCAACCAGGATGTGCTCATTATGGGTCCCGTGCCACTTCAACGACTCAAGGAAGTTATTGAGAATAATTTCAGGGTGGTTCTCTACAATATGGAGACCCTCGAAGAACTTGATAATATTTCTCGCAAATTGGATTTACCGGTACGGGTTCATTTAAAATTGGAAACCGGCACCTATCGCCAGGGAATAGATGAAGAAGATTTACCAAAATTCTTAAAGTTGCTGAAGGATTCTCCCACTATAAAACTGGAAGCAGCTTATACCCATTTTGCAAATATTGAGGATACCACCAATCACAATTATGCCCGGTATCAGATAGAACGTTTTAATCAATTTACGGATAATTTGAAAGAAAACGGATTCCAGGATGTCAAAAGACATAGTGCATGCTCGGCTGCTATTTTATTGTTTCCTGAAACTTACTTCGATATGGTTCGTTTGGGAATCAGTCAATACGGTTTGTGGCCATCCAGGGAGACATTTGTTTCTTATAAAATGAAACACCTCCAAAATAGCGAAGATGTGTTGCAACCTGTATTGAGCTGGAAAACTCGAGTGGGACAAATTAAGAAAGTACCCGCAAATCATTACATTGGATATGGCTGCACATATCAAACCACACGGGATTCCACAATTGCAGTGTTGCCGGTGGGTTATTCAGATGGTTATGACCGAAAATTAAGCAACCAGAGCTATGTTCTCATCAGCGGAAAAAGGGCACCGGTTCGCGGAAGGGTATGTATGAATATTATCATGGTTGATGTCACGGATATTCCTGATGCTCGGATTGAAGATGAAGTTGTGCTTCTTGGCAGACAGGAAAATGAACTCCTTAGCGCAGACTATCTTGCAAGCCTGGTCGGTACTATCAATTATGAAATTGTAACCAGGATAAACTGGGAAATTCCCAGAATTGTGGTGTAACCTCCTTTTGATAAATTAAATGTTTGGGTAAAGATGCAAACTTTAGAAAATAAAAGAGATCAAATTAAATTTGTTCAATGGATCAAACGTTTAGGAATTGCAGGATTTCTATTTTTTACCATCAAGGGATTATTATGGTTAATCATACCGGCAATTCTAGTCTATTTTGGTATTGAATGCGGAGAGTGATAGTTAAAAAGTATTCCATTCGCAATATTTTAAATCGACTCGCTAAGAGATTTTTTACATAAATGAAATGGCTGTTCCGGAAGTCCAAATGGATTCATAAATATTTTGGTTTAATCCTCATCCTTTTTTTGATTTGGATGAGTGCCTCTGGCATTATTCTAAATCATCCTGAATTAATCAGCCAAATTTCTGTTCCGGGCAAACTCGTTCCTCCACAATATCACATTAAAAACTGGGATCGCAGTGCACTTATCACCATGGAATTTTCCTGTGAGAATCCAAATGTTGCTTATGCTGCCGGCAAGCAGGGAATCTGGAAAACAGAAAATGGTGGTCATACGTTCCGCAGTATGCAAACCGGACTACCGGAATCCCGCTATTATCGCAAAACCAACCATATTCTACTTATCGAGGAAAGATCTCCCATTCTTTTAGCAGGCACTGATGGCGGATTGTATGTTTACAATTTCAATAAAAACCGCTGGCAGGCGATTCATTTCGGAGAAGAAAAAGAGAGAGTTGTTAAAATTCTTAAAGTGAAGGAGCGAATTTTAGTCTTCACCCCTTCTCATGCCTATTCTGCAGATTTTTATACCGAAAAACTGGATTTTCAAAAAGTTTCACTGCAAAGGAACTCCACGCAGAATGATGTTACATTAGTTCGCCTGTTTTTCGATGTTCATGACGGAAGTGCTTGGGGGCTTGTGGGAAAACTGCTGTTTGATTTTGTGGGCTTGATTATCATCTTTTTAGGAACTTCCGCTTTTTATATCTGGTATTTTCCCTGGAAACGGAAACGCATCAAAAAGTTTGCCCAAAACCATTTTCGTCCATCAACGCTAAAGCAAAAATTCTTTCGGATATTTTTTAAATATCATTTGAAATTTGGCATCTGGACGGCTGCTATTTTATTGATAATGGGCGGCACCGCTTTCTTCATGCGCCCACCAGTGCTGGCGGTGATTGCAAACGGATCAATTCCCGCCCATTGGTATCCGGGATTTTTACCTGATAATCCCTGGGATGAGAAAATACACAATGCCCTTTACGACCCTAAGGAAGAACGAATTATTATCGAAGCAACCGATGGATTCTGGCAAGCTCCTGCTGATTTTAGCGAGCCATTTAAGCCAATGGATTTCCCGGCACCGGTATTCGTAATGGGCGCAACCGTGTTCCAGCAATATGGATCTGGCGGCTTTCTAATTGGATCATTCAATGGTATCTTTCATGTGGAACGTTCCACTGGTAGAGTAATGGATTTATTGACTCTAAAAGAAGCGGGGGAGGTTTCTTCTGTTCGTCCTGCCGATTATATGGTGACCGGCTATTTTAAAACACCAAAGGGTGAGGAATTCATCAATACTCACCAAAAGGGATTGTTACCATTGAAAGGTTCCAAAAAACAAAATAGATTTAATATGCCCACTGAATTGGAAAAAAATTACCGAATGTCGCTTTGGAATTATATGTTCGAACTCCATAACGGGCGCTTTTTTAAAGACCTGATTGGCGGAATTTATATTTTATTAGTTCCTCTCGGTTCTCTGCTGTTTGTTCTCATTACATTATCCGGTATATTTGATTGGATATTTGTAAAAGTTTTAAAAAAGAGACAATTAAAAAAGCCAGCTACTCAATAATGTTGGTCAGATCATATAATTGAGGGAATATAAAATGGTATTTGTTCGATTAATTCCAATATTCATTTCAGCAATTTTATTAGCCGCTCATTTTATGAGATTCTATGGTTTAATACCGGCACTCATTATCATTGCATTGTTATTTTTAC
>CAZVKP010000359.1:0-4236 GCA_964627635.1 uncultured Calditrichaceae bacterium
CATATTGATAATCCGTTCATGGAAATCGATTAGAAATACACTGACAACCCAAATTTTACACCTCGGGATTCAATGCGCCAACCAGTTTGTTCATTTTTCCTTATATCAATGTCATTATTTTCTTGCTTCAAAAAAGTGATTCTTGTTCTCTCTAAAGTTTGGTTAAAATAATACGCACGTAATTCGTATTCTGCAATTAAACTCATATTATTCCGAAAGAACCATTCCACACCATGTCCCAATATGAGACCAATGGCGTAATCCTGCTGGTCAGTCAATCTATTGTAACCAAGATTATCTATGTTTTCAGATATTTCAACATTTTCAATTTTATCTTCACCGACTTGATAAGAAAAATATGGACCGGCCCCGCCATAAAGTTTAATCTCATTTTTCGGCGCAAAGTAATATATTACTTGCAGAATGAAATCTATATTTGAATCGATACTTTTGAAATCCAAACGATAATTAGAAGTATCCGAAGAATAACTATGCCGATCCTCCGTTTCTGTTCTGTCATAGCTGCGCCACTCCGCACCCACTCGCAGTGCAATGTTGTTGTTAAAATGGTGCTTGTAAGACAAGAGGGAGCCATTGAAATCAACCAGCCGAAAATTATCTGCTATTCTGAATTGAAATGAATGTTTTTGGAATTTGAATGTTGTGTCCTTTATGCTTTCTCCGGATTGTTGAGAAAAGCTGGAATGACTACAAAAGGTAACCACAAAAATAGCGATAAATAAAGGTTGCAATCTGAGCTTCATGTTTCCTCCCAAGCTAAATTTTCATGTAAACTTTAACATCAATAAAATGTATATCGTGAATTTTCTATTAAGAATTTATGATTTTTGTGATTAAAATATCAAGCAATTTTTACTTTTCATTGGGAAGTTAAACAAAAAGCTGGAATAAAATGGGACTTTTTACATTTTTAATCCCCGTCCTGTTGGCGTGCCTCAGCAGCCAGAACTGTCAGATGGCAATGAATGGCGGGACGGATTCCTTATTGTTCAAACAGTTGGTTAACCACAGGTTTTCCCAAAGGGATCGCCATGTGATAACCGGAATTTTATTTAACATTAAATATTTGAAAATTATTCCGATAATAACATATATATTTTGCGATATTATAAGTGATTAAAGAAAATGGCTGCTTATAGACCAGGAATAGATCCCGACCGTCGAAAAGGTCCTGATATTTGGATGCGATCTCTCAGGTGGTTTGCCGTCGTTGGATGGTTTCTCCTGTTGGTTGCACTAATCTTCATTAGTGTATCTACCCCGCAATCCGAATTATTTTTTGGTAAGGAAAGTTATCGCCAGAACATATCGGGAGGTTTCGTTCAATGGCATGTTATAATCTTTTTTTTCATGATTTTGGGACTGGGTTTGAGCATTCTCGGATTTTTTATTAACATAAAACGCCAACGTCGCAGAGATGACGAATACAGAGTTTCACTTATTTTGTTGGGCATGATCTCAATTATTGGGATTATTATTTACCTCAATTTATTTTGATAAACCCGATATTTGCACTTCATCATCAATTTCGATAATAACCTGACTATTTACTGCTGTAAAGAATTAAGTTACGTTAATGTATTTATTTCTTTCCACCGTCAACTAATCCATCATCTGATGCACGATCTTTCCATCTACAACCGTTAAAACGGATCGGGTTTCTTTCAGCTCTGGCGCCGGTATTTTAAATATATCGCGATCGGGTAAGAAGAAGTCTGCCAACATCCCGGGATATATCCGACCGTAACTTCTTTCCATACCCACAGCTTCTGCCGGGTTGCAAGTGTATGCTTCCAGACAGTCTGCTAATGAGAGTGACTGATCGGGATAAAATTGAGGTTGAGCCGGATCCAGATTTTCCCGACGCTCCATCGCGGTATAAATTGCAAGCCAGGGATTGAATGATTCAACCGGGGTATCGGAGCCAAAAATAAGCTTGGCACCACTCTTTTTTAAACTCACTAAGGGATAGGTAAATTTTCCCCGCTCTCCTAAATATTTGTGAATAATAGGAATATCACCTGCCAGATGGACCGGCTGGGCACTCACATAGATACCATATTTTTGAAAAAGTGAAATATCATCCGGATGAATCATCTGGGCGTGTTCAATCCGATGCCGTAATCCGTATTTCCTATTTTGTTCATCGAATGATGTCAGTACCCGGAGAGTTTTCCGGATTGCCCGATCCCCGATGGCATGGATGGCACAGGACAGCCTGGCATCCACAGCTTGTTTTACCTGGTTCTTTAATTCAGATTCTGTGAGGACTTCCACTCCCGCATGTCCCAACAGTTGATAATCTTCCAGTACTTCTGCGGTCTGTGAACCAAAGGACCCATCCACAAAAATTTTGGCTCCGGCAATCCGCAGGAAAGCATCCCCAACGCCTTGATAAAGTTTTAGTTCTTGAGCAGCAGAGGTGTTTTTAATGGGCAAATACCACACAGTCCGAAGTCCAAGTTCTCCGCGGCGTTTTGCTTCTTGAAACACTGCAAATTCATCCGGGGTTTCTACAGTGTGAATGGCGGAAAAACCCAAATTATAGAATTCCTGCAGAACACCATGGTAGCTCTTTTGATACCGTTGGTAGTCCCAGCGGGGCAACAGATCAAAAATTTTTAAACGGACACTTTCCTCCAAAATTCCGGTAAACTCTCCGGTTTGGGGATGAATTGCCAGGTGTTTGGCATTCGGATATGGTTTATCGGTGGGTATATTTGCCAATTCAAGTACCGGGGTGTTTACCCAGGTAGTATGCCAATCTTTGCTGTCCAATGCAATAAAATGTTTGGTACTAATATCATCCAAATGGTGTCGGGTTGGGACCTCATCCACTGCCCAGATATTTTTATTCCATCCCCCGCCCGTTATCCATTCACCTTCAGGGGTATTTTCTACTTTTGCTTTGATTCGAGCTAAAGCTGCAGCTAACGACCCACAATCATTTAAATTTACTTCCTGTTTACGACGCACATATCCCAAAAAGTGGGTGTGAGCATCTGTAAACCCGGGTAACAACCATCCCTGATCGGCATTAATTGTTTTGGTAGATGCTTGTTTTAAACTGAGAACCTCATCATCGCTTCCCACGGTCAGAATGGTGTTGCCAGTTACCGCCAGTGCTGTTTCCTGGCGTTTTCCTGCAACAGGATCATATATTTTTGCATTGTATATGATGAAATGAATAAAATCCATAATTACATCCGGTTATGTCAAGCTTTTATTTACCGAGGAAACAAATTATTAATTCCCTCAATGGTCATATCTACGCCAATTGCCCCCACAAAGAAACTGTTAATTCGAAGTAGATAGACCATAAACTTGTCAAATGCAATTCTGAACTGTGCTGATGGCATTTCGTACTTGATCAACACCAGCAGCGCGATAATGCCAAAATTGATGATCATCGAAATTACAATGGTTAATACGGATTCTAATGCAGGAAGCCTGTTCCCGATAATAATGCTGATGGAAACACTGCCAGCTCCCACCATAAATGGCAAAGCAATTTCAGAAGCCAGCTCGTCCAATGACCCCCGCAAGGTAATGAAAGACCTTCTTCCCTGAATAATTACGATCAATGCCATTGCAAAAATCACGATGCCGCCAAAAACCCGGAAAGATTCAAAATGAATAAAGAGAACCCGTTCAAAAAACAATAATCCCAGTTCAGAAAAAATGATGAAAATGACAAGAGAAATTGCAGATGCTTTGAATAAAACTTTAAAGAAATTTCGGTAACTCAATTCATCCATCACCGGATTTAAATAAATAAAGAGTGCAAAAGGATTTAGAAGCACTAGAAATGAAATCATATGGGTATACACGGCAAGGTCTCCTGAATTGAATCGATTAGTTTCACCACCATAAATCGGGATAGAATATAAATAAAAATAAATTTAATAAAAATAAAATTTGTGACTTTATTCCAGATAAGCCCTGATTCATTAGATCGATTTGATTGGTAAATATACAAATATAATTTGAAAAGAATCTCAATCCCTGCCTGACGCCGGAAAAATTATCCCCTCGATTTTCATGTTGATCAGCCAGAGAAGTGTTACACCGCTTTCCCTTTTTCAGATGTGGAGAAGGGAAAGGGGGATGCCACATGGTGGTCACCGTGTGAGGGGAAAGGGATGAGGTTTTAACACAAATTTATACTTTTTATTTTTTATTATTACACTCTGCGGAGCAAAGGATACAATCATT
>CAZVKP010000360.1:0-4226 GCA_964627635.1 uncultured Calditrichaceae bacterium
GCAATTTCAGATGGTTGTAAATGTGCGAGCTGAATGTTTTAATACCCATACTCAGAAACCCCTTTGGCAATCGACACTGTCCAGGTTTGGCGTCATATCCGGCACTGCTTTACGAGATGAGATTGACATGGCAATTTCCGAGGGAATTGATCAAATTGTGGAGGATGTAATCACAAATACGATTGCGGCCTGGTAAATAATCATTGATTGAGCTAACTAATTAATATATATTTAGATATAGTATAATTTGAATAAAAGAGGGGGAGACGAATGGCTCAATTCATTCGTATTGAAATTCTTGAGAGGTTTTGTCAATCTCATCCCAATTCTTTAGCCAATGCCCACTTAGCCTCACTACTGCTTAAGTGGAATGACCATGCAAGAGCAGTCGAAATATGCCAAAAAGTTGTTGAGAAACATCCCACTTATGCATTTGGACATTTTGTGCTGGGATTAGCTCATTACGGATTAAATAATTATAGAGATGCAAAAAGAGAACTGGAGATATCACTTGCCTATGAGTGGGCCAATCCAAAAGCCTGGAATGTTCTTTCTCAAATTAATGAACAGTTAAATTTGAAGATGGCGATCAGGGACAGCCAGCTTCGGCATTATTTATCTGATTTCTTTAGCGAGCAGGGAGCAAAAAAATATTTTCAAGCAGACATGATGTCCATGATGGAATCCAGTGAAAGCGAATTAAAAGAAGAAGCTGAGGGTGAAATTGTTGACGAGATCTCAGAAGAAATGAGTGAAAAAGAATTTGATGATCTAATTGAAACGGCAGTAACTCCGGAAGAGGAAGAAAAAGATGTGGAAGAAACAATTGATGAAGTTTTTAAAGAGACTTTTCCGGATATTGCTGAATCAGAGGGTAAAGAAGAAGAGGCAACATCAGAAGAGACCTCGGAAGAAGATGAAGAACCATCTTTTGTGGATCAGTATGAAAGTGAGGAGTCTGAAGAAGAAACAGAATCCTCTGATGAAGATATATCTAATGCAATAGACTCCTATTTGTCTGATTATGAAAGTGAACTGGAATCCGAAGAAAATCAACAGCAAACGGAGAAATTTGAATCTGAAGCGTCCGGAGCAGAAGAAGGAAAAGATACGGAGAAAGAGGAATTCCCCTCAGATCGTGATTTTCCGGAAGAATTTGTTGAGGATGACGAAGAGCCAATGGATTATAGTGCGGTGGTTTCTGACCTTATATCCGACAGGGAAACGTCTTTAGAGGAAGATGAAGAGAAAGAAGAACAAAAAACTGATATGGAGACTGATGAAATGAAATCCACACCTCCGCGGGAAACACCGGATGAGCCGGAAAAAGATGATCAATCGATTGAAGATGAAGAGCAGGTACAATCGCAATCAGAAACAATGGATACTGAAACGGAAAAAAAAGATACCACTCATTTTGGGCGTCCTCCCATTCTCTCTCCAACCCTGGGTGAAATTTACTTAGCGCAGGGCAGATTTGAAGAGGCTGTGGATGTTTTCCAGAAGTTGTTGGAAAAAGATCCGGAAAATTCACGCTATAAACGAAAAATTGAAGATTTAAAAGCGATTATTGAAAAGCAACAATCCAGCGAATAGTTGGTTTAATAATAATTTGAAATCAAATTTAGTGGTCACTTAGATGGTTTTAGCCCAATTTCAATTCCGGTTTTTATCATCTAAATATTGAAGCATTTTGAGGAACAAAATAAAGCAGTGGTTAGCGGGACCAAAGTTCCAAAATGTTGTAATTACAATTATTTATGGTTTATTAATGTACTGATTTTTGTTTTCTTCATTATCACGCCGGGCATAGTTTTTTCCAAAAATTTCCCACAAATTATCGTTAAGTTTGAGTTAAATATATCGTCACAATCCATCAGGATTGAATGATGAATACTGATGATACGAAGTTAAATGGGTTGCTGACACGCTATTCGGTTCAAAAAGTTGAGCCTGTCTTTTCTACCACATCATTAAAGAATGACGCAATATTGCAAAATATTGTGAAGTTAACAATTTCAAATGCTCAATCAACTGCGGAAATGGTAAGGCATTTGCAGCAAGACCCATCTGTGGTTTGGGCTGAACCCAATCACTCATTTAAAATCCATTTTACACCAAATGACTCACTCTACTCCCAGCAATGGGCAATGCAAAATATCAGAATGGAGGCTGCATGGGAATTAGAGAAGGGTAATCCGGAGATAATCGTTGGAGTTATTGATACCGGCGTGGATTATTACCTTGAGTTACATAATCTCCGTGATGTATGGGAACAGCCGTTAAAAAATGATTTGGGTAATAAAATTCTTATTCAACGGGAAATTTCTTCCATTGAGGAAATAATTGTATATCCCAATCCATTCAAAAGAAGCAACAGTGAAAATAAAATCAGGTTTGGAAATGTTCCCAGGGGATGTTTAATTTTTATCTATACAACTTCTGGACAACGCGTGGCAAAACTGGAACAGAAAGATTTTGATGGCGGTTTAGATTGGAATTTAAGTAATGAATTCGGCAAACAAGTTGGCAGTGGTGTGTATATTTATAACGCTCAAATATCAGGTAAACAAAAGACCGGCAAATTTTTGATTTTAAAATAGGAAAATAAAATGGAATTTAAGAATTCGATTGTCGTTGCGGTGACAGGTGGAATGGGGACGGGGCAATCTACGGTTTGCCATTTTCTCGAAAAAATGGGTGTAAAAACAATCAATGCAGATGAAGTCGCTAAACAGGAAATTGAAAACAATAAAGAAATCCAGACAGAATTAAAAAAATCATTTGGCAAAAAAATATTTTTCAGAAACGGTAAACTGAACCGAAAATTATTAGCCAGAATCGCTTTTGCCGATGAATCCAAAACCCAACAACTTAATCGGATTGTACATCCACAGATGGTATCCAGAATTGTGGATTTAATCGAGCAAGCCAGGGAATCTGATAAATATTCCATTATTGCAGTGGATGCAGCATTGATCTATGAGCTGAACTTAGAGCACATGTTTGATGCCGTTGTTGTGGTGTCTTCCCGTATGAGCAACCGCATTGAACGAATACAAAAAAGAGATAAATTGAGTGAAAAAGAAATTGTGGATCGAATAAAGCAACAAATACCCATAGGCGATAAATTAAAATGGGCAGATTTAGTGGTTCATAATAATGGAAATCTGCAGCAATTGGAAAGACGGTCTAAAGGCTTATATAAAAAACTTGAGGAGTTAGTTAAAAAGAAACAGCAAAACGCGGAGGTTTCAAGCCTATAATTACCTGTTCTTCTAAGATAGAGTTTTTCTAACCTATTAGTCCGATTTTTTTGTTTACTTTCTGTCAATAATTATCTTCAACTTGGATTCCATAAAATTGAATTATTAACAACTTCAGTTTTTCCCTTAGAAACGCCTGAAATGTTATTCCATAATTTGTATACATTCAAAATTATCTTAGCATTTGCATATTCTTTTGATATGTGAAATCAATATCATAAAATCAAAAAATGATAATTCCTAAAATTAAAAAAGAATATGAAGTATCAAACTATTTTAAATAAAACAAAATCATTATGTCATTTTCTCAGCATATTGTATTTAATTTATATAAATTGTATAACATGGTGATTGTAATTATACCTCATCTTCTTTCCCCCATCCCCCTTCCCCTTCTCCAACTTGGAGAAAGGGAAGGGGGTGTAGCAAAAGTCAAACTGATCAGAATGTATATCTGGGGGATGGGGTTGAGGTTCATTTAAAATTAAGATTGCATAATTATAAATGAAGCTGATCTAATGACATAATCATATAACACAATAATATTTATAAACATAAATGGAAATTATGAATCGTGATTTTTATTTTTTCTTTTTATTAGTATTTCAAAACATTAAATTAAAAATGTCACAAAAAGGGAATTAAAATGCTTTATACGATTTTATTAACATTTGGAATTTTCATTTAAAATCATTAACTAATTGAGTGAATAATATCTAAGATCGTCTTTTAAAGAAAGGGTGATTGCAATGAGTAACAAAGGATTTAATCCATTTCAAATGGCGCAGGAACAATTTGACCGAGTCGCTGATATCCTCGATTTAGATCGGCCTACTCGAGACCTTTTAAGAAATCCAATTCGTGAATACCATTTTAGCATTCCTGTCAGAATGGAAGACGGTAGTGTTGAAGTTTTTCGCGGATTCCGAGTTCAACATAATGATGCCCGGGGTCCCGGTA
>CAZVKP010000361.1:0-4194 GCA_964627635.1 uncultured Calditrichaceae bacterium
AATATCTACTGCAGTGTTATCTTTACCCCCAGTTCTGAATAGAATGGCAAGCAGTTCAGAATTCGATAGATAGTCTGCACCCAGTGCCATCAGTTTTTCCCTGGGTCGCTCATCCTCAGGCCAATCTTTAATTTTGGTTCGATAAAACGAGGGCTCTTCGATTTTCATGTTTTAAACCTCGTTCAGATTTTCACGGATTAAATTATTTAAGTGAATCGAATTGAATTTATAAAAGATATTGGGCGTTAAATGATTAATATGGTTATGATAAACGAATTTATTTGACTTTGTTCATTTTTACGCTGTCTGAACTATTGCAACATCAGGCATTAACATAATTTTCCTGGTACCAGGAATTTATATATTTCACAATGTCCTGAGTATTAGTGCCGGGACCAAACAATTTGCCAACACCCATATCTGCCAATTTATTGATATCCTCTTCCGGTATAATACCGCCACCGGTTAACAACACATCATCCATACCTTTTTCTTTCATTAAATCGAGTATTTTGGGAAATATTGCCATATGGGCGCCGGAAAGAATACTTAACGCAACAACATGTACATCTTCCTGCAAAGCTGTCTCCACAATCATTTGGGGTGTTTGACGAAGACCGGTGTAAATCACCTCCATCCCGGCATCACGTAGTGCAGCAGCAACAACTTTCGCTCCCCGGTCGTGTCCATCCAATCCCGGTTTTGCGACCAATACCCGAATTTTCTGCTCCATCTTTTCTCCTTTAAGTTAATTTATTCTTACATTTACCTAATGTCAATTTTTTCGAATACCCAATTATAGAATGAATATATCTTTTTTTGTGTTAATAATCAACGATTGGTATAACTTCTTTTGATAAAAAACACATCTTCAATTGTTCACAGAATATGACACCGGCAGTAAAAATTATTTGTATAATGATAATTATTCAAATATATTAAATTTATCAAATAAAAAAGGGGAAATTTTAAGTGAAAATGTAGAAAAATGGGAAGAATCGTTAAAATGATTTTATTATATTGACAAATGAAACTATTCTCATTAAATTGTGAACAGTATTATTTGTATTCACAATTTATAATTTTTTAGATTTTATGGAATTTACTATTTATCTAAATTTGTTCTCCAAGTAATTGGCTTAAAATTAAGGGTGTTTATGAAACGCACAATGTTTTTTCTTGCCTTTACGATTTTCTGTTTAATTGCAGTAACCGGCTATTCACAAGTCAATATACGGGGTTCTCTCCAGAGCAGTTTGCATGCCTGGGAAAACTTCCAACAAACGGATTTTTTAGACTACTACCAGGGTCTTAGTTTGCGAATTTCCCCACAAAATTATTCCAATCTATATTTTTCGACCTTCTTAAGAGGCGCCAGAAGGGGAGATCCCACAGATTGGGAAGAGAAAGTTTATAACATGTACGCAAACTGGGATATCACTAAAAATTATCGGCTACGCATCGGACGTCAGTTTTTGTTCAACGGTGTGATGAATGGCACAGTGGATGGTGTTTTATTAAGCGGGAAAGTCTTCAAAAATTTGCAGGTTAAAGCCCTGGTGGGAACCGAAGCCACTTTACAAAGAACTTTGAAAATTCGAGATTGGGATAATGGAAATGTATTAGGCGGCTATCTCTCTTACACTCTCCCGTGGCAAAATAGACTTCAAGTCAGTTATTTTCAAAAAGAACGTTTGAGTGAATTATACTGGCAACAATTGGGAGCATCCTTTAGAGGATATTTGTATGGAAATTTAAATTATTATGCCCGGCTCGATTACAACTTATTAAAATCAGAATATCAGACAATGAGATTCCGGTTGTCTTATTATGTAGATAAATGGTCAGCAACAGCCGAATTTACCAGCATGAGACCTCGCATTTATGAGGATTCCTTCTTCAATATTTTTGACGTAAAAGCCCACAATCAAATCCGGGCTGCCGGTACCTACAAGGTTGGAAACTATCAATTGGGACTTCAATACTTATACACAATTTATGAAGTCCACGATTTCTACATTTTACACAAAGATGATAATGATAATCGTGTTATTGCTTCGGTAACCAGTAAATATGGTACTTTGGGAGCCATTTATCAGAGCGGTTTCGGAGGAGATAATATCGGTTATTATGCGGAAATTAGATATGAAGTATTACCAAATTTAACCGCAAAACTTTATAACAGCTTTTATAATTATGAGAGAGCAACCACAAATATTAGTGAAAATGCATTGGCTTTTAGTGCAGGCTTAAGCTACCGCTTCAGAAATCTTTTTATTTTTAACGGGGAAATTCAGGAATCTCAAAACTCTTATTTTGAAAATGACTGGCGAGGATTATTTCGAATAACTTACTTGTTCAATTATTAAAAAACATTATCGTAAATTTAAACTAATTAATTGTTTCTTTAACCTTTCAGTGGGAAAAATTAAACACTGAGGAATTGCTAAAATGAAGAAAAATGCTAAGTTGATTATTATAATTTCTGTGATATTTTTATTCATACTCTCATTGGTCGCTTTTGGTGATGATCAAAAATCGGAACTTATTTTTTCACACAAACTACATGTGGAAGAAATGGGTATGGATTGTTTGAGTTGTCATCAGGCTGCGGAAACCAGTAAAACCGGTAAAGACAACCTGATGCCTACAATGGAATCCTGCGGGAATTGCCATGATGTGGAGTCAACTGACAATTGCGGTATGTGTCATAGTGATTTGGAAAATATGCGAGCAGTCCCACGGGTTAAAGAATACAGTGTATTTTTCTCACACGAACAACATATAGAAGCAGAGCTCGAATGTTTAACCTGTCATGAAGAGGTGGCGGAAAAAGAGCAGGTTGAGCCTTATATTTTACCACCCGAAGTGAGTTGTCAGGAATGTCATAGCCAAAGGCGGGTGATGCCAAGCACCCATGGTCCGGATTTCATTCATTCCCATGCCGAACAAGCAAGAACTTCAGAAGCTGCAATGCGAGCATCTCAATCTTGTAATACATGTCACAAAAACAATTTTTGTCAAAATTGTCATGAAGGTGATAATCTGGATAGAACCACTCATCCTTTGAATTATGCATTTACCCACTCCCTGGATGCTCAGGGGCAAGAGCGTGAATGTGCTGCCTGCCATACCGATCGTTCATTCTGTAACGATTGCCATGCCCAGTTTCAGGTAATGCCCCACAATCACACCGCGGGATGGGTAAACAATATTCCCGGTGATGGTGGCCGCCACAGAATTGAAGCACAAAACGATCTTGAAAATTGCATGGCGTGTCATGAACAGAATGCTCAACAAATATGTCAAACCTGTCATTCCAAATAAAGGGGATGGAAAATGAGGAAAATCCTAATCTTTATACTTTTAATATCATTATTGTCTGTCTTTTACTCTTGCAGTGAACAAAAAGAAACCTTAGAAGTTAGCACGCATCCCAGCGGATGGAATGATCTAAATTCTGAAAAATTTCATGGAAAAGCAGTGTTAGAGACAAATAGCGAAAGCTGCAAGAGTTGTCATGGTGAACAATTTAAAGGAGGATCCAGTGGCATTTCCTGCTTTGCATCCGGTTGCCACAATATATTTCCCCATCCCAATGGATTTGCAGAATTATCCTCCCCGAACTTCCATGGTGAAGTAATTAAATCTCAATTAGATTGGGATTTAAGCAAATGTCAAGACTGCCACGGTGCTAATTATGCAGGAGGCAGCAGCGGCGTCAGTTGTAAAACATGCCATACCTCCGCAGACGGACCGGAAGCATGCAACACCTGCCACGGAAGCATGGCAAACATAGCACCACCTCAGGATTTGAGCAACAACGTAAATCGCGAAGCAATTGGTGTAGGAGCTCATCAAAAACATGTAGCAGACGCTGTTGTGACAAACAACTATGATTGCACCGTTTGCCATAATCCGGTTATGGGTTTCGATGACCCCAACCACATCGATGAAACACCACACGCCGGCATCCAATTTAATACATTAGCAACTGATGATGGTGAACTCTCAACTGCATGGAACCGGGATAACGCCACTTGCAGTGATGTGTATTGTCATGGCGGATTCCAATTTCCAACCAGCGGAGACTCCGTGATAACCGGAAACTCAGATCCTGTGGTGTGGACAGCAACAAATGTAAATGGTGATGATTGCACATTTTGTCATGGATTACCCCCAAAAGGACATTTT
>CAZVKP010000362.1:0-4180 GCA_964627635.1 uncultured Calditrichaceae bacterium
CGTTGAATAATAGTGACATGAATTTATATAAATGTGCATTTTGCTGAGTTAAGGGCATAATCATTTTTATTTTTTATGATAAAAACAATGTGGCTAAGAAGCAGGTAAGAACTTATTTCTCAAATAATTGAGATAACCGATTCACTGATAGATCGTGAAAATTACCAATGATCAGGTCAACATCTGAGATTTCGTTTCTGGAGTGAGTGGTCGTGATTGCAATAACTCTGCTTCCGGCTCTCCGGGCGGATTCAACTCCAGAGAGGGAGTCTTCTATCACGATGCAGCTTTCCGGTGCATAATCCAAAGTTTCAGCAGTTTTTAGATAAATTTCCGGGTGGGGCTTGCTGTTTTCAACCGAAGATCCATCCAGAATGATATCGAAATATTGTGCAGTATTGGTTTCTTGCAGGGTGAATTCCACATTTTCCGGCGGTGCAGAAGTGGCAACGGCTCTGGCAATATTTTTGGTCCTGAGTTCTTCCAAAAAGTAAATGAGTCCTGCCACCGGTTTAATGTGCGGGGCATATATCTGCCTGAAGAGTGTCTCTTTTTCCTGTTCAAATTGTTGGATTTGTTCATCAGAAATATTCTTTCCAAAGAGATTTGTCAGCCAGTCTTTATTTGTTCTTCCATATATATTGTTTTGCAATTCCTCATCGGTTAAATGGTATCCATGTTTTTCGCAAAATTGAAGTAGTGCTTTTTTGTGAAACGGATTGCTGTCCACTATGACTCCATCCATATCCAAAATGACCGCAAATTTAGGCTGCAATTGGTAATTCGATTCAGTTTTGTTTTGGTATTCCAAAGTTTTGACCCGCTCTGTTTCTAAACTTAGTGATTGTGTAAAGATTTATTTTGATTAAAATTATTAATAAAACTCAATGACCAATTTATAATCGGACTATTTTATTATAACTCCCAATATTGAACACCTACGGAGTTCTTAATTTGTAGGTTTTTTTGTGTTTCTATAAATATTGAATTCCTAACGGAATTCTAAGCAGTCAAAAACATATTTTAAATATAGGAAGAACCTCCTAGGGGTTCATTATTTCCTTAGTTTAGGAGCCAATTTGTTGAGTGTACCTATCATACCAATTCAAATGTAAACCTCCGCAGAAATTCCCAATTCCGTTAATTTATTTTTAATCTCATTCAACTGAATCTGGTTAACCGGCTCGATATTTTTTCCCGGAAACGGTCGGTCGAGTGTGTAGAGTTGCACATCCGCAGGAGAAATGTTTTGTATTTTTTCTAGCCAGGCTTCAATATTTTCCGGATGATAATTGCCGGCAGTGCCACCGCTAAAAAGCGTCTGAATGGTGATATCCTGCAATTGCTTTAATCCCTCCACAATTTGTTCAAGTACAATCCCACTGTTTGGTCGATTATATCGCTTAAAAGTCCTGCTCAGTCCGGCATCCAGCTTCATGATCGGCACATCCAGTTTAGACAGGCTCGGTCGAACTTTCTCGTCACTTACCGTTGAGGAATTTGAGAGGATGGCGGTTTTGGAGACCGGTGAAAACCGATCTCTCAATTTTATGATTTCATCAACTATCTCAGGGAATTGTGGATGAAGTGTCGGCTCTCCGTTTCCTGAAAAAGTCAAATATGCCGGAGGTGGTGAAATGGTCTGCAATGCTTCTTTTACCGCCTGCCGGACCTCTGTTACGGAATGCCATGAATGTTCATCACCCGGTTTTCTTTCATGAACTTTAGTCCACCCATATTGGCAGTAGAGACAGTTAAAGCTACAAATTTTGACATCCGTCGGGAGCAGGTTAATTCCCAGGGACCTTCCTAAACGCCGGGAACTCACCGGTCCGTAAATAATTCCTTTTTGCAATGGTATGGTCATATCAATTGAGTAAATTTTAAAGTCATTATGTTTTACCAGGGAATTTCAACCGGTGTCCCCATTCCGGGACCAAGCAGCAGGCTGTTTATCAGCATTCGTCCGCTGCCTTCGAAATAAGCCCTGAAATACGGTTCCCCGGCAAATAGAATAATCTGACCTTTGCCAACTTGCTCCCTGGTGGCAAAGGCGGTTTGCTGCCAGCGAGTTCTGGCTTCCGGCCACAGTAATCCCGATAACCGGAGTTGTCCGGCTTCACCCAATCGTGCGGGAGTTTTTACGGGATCTTGTGATAAAAAAGCATAAGATGAATAGAAAATAACCGGAATTTTCTTTTCCAATCCGAAATTGAGCCAATGTTCGGGATCAAGATTAGCTCGTAAAATGGCACCTCTCGGTTGAAATAATCTCCAGCGGGCATCCTGTTTCTTCAGGGCTTTCAAAGTAACTTTTGACACCGCTTTCATTTTAATGGTATCATCAATTGTTTGAGTTCCCTCCCAAATTGCGAGGCTATCCACTCGATCTTTTCCGATATTCTGTTCCTGTTCAACCGCTCGTTTATAAAATTCCAATTGTTTTAGTGCCTGTCGCCGTAGTTTTACCTGACTGATTCCTGTAGCACTGTCTGCTAAAAAAGCGGCTCCGTTGGCAATTCCGATCAGCGTTCCCCCCGATTCCACCCAGGTCTTTAACTTTTTGATTCCTTCTTCTCCCAGAATTTTCTGATACACTTCTGAGCTACCCCAACTTGACGGCAGCACAAGAACATTGTATTTACGGAGATCGAATCGATTAAAACGGTTGTAATTTAGGATGGAATGTTGTATTTCCAGTTCCTGATCCAACAAGTGCCAGATGGCGGAAAAACTGGTGGTACTGATGGAGGGACCTGTCAGAACTGCAATTTTGGGGAGTGTAAGCAACTCGAATTCACCGCCACCCAAATCTGCCCCGGATTCAGCCAAAGCGGTATTGACACCATGAATTTGTATGCCGGTCGCTTGTACAACTGAGTTCACATCTTCAATTCTCAAGGTCGGATTTTCCACCAGCCGCAATAACATACTTCCTTGGGAAAATGATTGACCGTTCACCTGAAAGGGTTCCTTTGCCACCCGAACCTGAAATCCCATTTCCAAAAATTCAATGAGTGCTCTTACCGATTGGTCATCTGTATAATTGAAAATGTACCCATAATTTGGCGTGGCATTGAGCGTATTAACTTTGCTTTCTATCTGATCCGGGAAATGCGTATCCACTGAGGGGAATTGAGCGGACCAATAGGCATCCAATCCATAAGCCATCGGAAGCGACCAGGCACTTACTTCATACAAACGGGTATTTTTTTCTTTCAACAGAGATTTTCTTTCTGTTTGTAAAAATTCTGTCGACATACGGGGATCAAATTCGAGGATAGCTTGAGCCAGCGGGCGCAGGGGCTGATCCAAACGGACAATAATGGTGCCTTTTGGCAAGGTTTTGGATTGGGGGGTCTTGGACCAGTAACTGTGTAAATTCGATACCTGAAAATCGCTCCCGGCAATTTCTACTTTAATGTGTTGCAGTTCCAGTTTCTCAATTAATTTTTTTGCCCGGGCATGGTTATTCCCCGGCAAAATGTAGAAAGTCTTCGGATCATTTTTGCTGAATTCGTTGACAGCAAAGTCCCGGGCATCATAAAATTCTTGAAGCAAAGTTTTCCGGTTATCCGCCACGGTGGTGAGATTGGCAATTGAGCTGACAAATTGGTGATGCACCGTTTCCCGGTAGGTAAGTTTAGTCCCGTCGGCGCGTTTCACCACAGATCCATCCACACCCGCTTGCTCATATAGAATACTGACTGCACCTAACATAAACGGCCAGGAACTTCCGTAACCTGGATACCAATCTTCCAGCCATTCTCTGGTATAATAACTCCAGCCATAGCGGTCGAACGCTTTTGCCTGGTCTTGCGCAAATTTTTTAGACCAAACCATCATCTTGTCAGTGATATTCGGATTAATCGGTTCCCGTGCCGGAGAAAACAGATAGGTGTTGAGCGCCCCCATCTCATGGGCATCCACCACCATTTGAGGATTCCATTCAAGAATCTCACTGACCCGGGCACGTGTCTCAGGATTCACCAAGAGAAACCAGTCCCGGTTTAAATCGAACAGGTAGTGATTGCCACGTCCCCAGGGCCATACGCTGGTGTGCTGGATACTTTGCACATCGTGATTCATTAAATTTCCAGACCACTGCTGCATCTGGGACAAAAAGCGCTCCCGACCGTCCGGATTTTCCGAAGGATGCAGACAAATCACTAATTCATCG
>CAZVKP010000363.1:0-4170 GCA_964627635.1 uncultured Calditrichaceae bacterium
AAAACTGATCACGTGAATCATTATAGACATCAAAGTAAGCAGATGTGGGATGTTCCATATGATATAATGCATAGGTCCGGGCAGCCACCGCCTGTGCGAGTAACGCCTGATAATAATCCTCGGTATGACTTGGCATTTCCTGCGGAACAACGCCTTTTAAATATTCCGTAAAGGCGGTTTCGTTAACCACCAACAAATGATCATCATCCCGTATAAAACTGATTTTCCCCGGATAAGCCACATCATTCCACAAAAAAACAGCCTGATCCATCGGAAAAAACTCGATGGATTTAAAATTGCGATACGCAAACCGGCGCCGCTCACTTCGGAATGTTAATTCATCATTACTAAAATTGACCGTAAATTGTCCCACCGTTTCATCTAAAAAATAATCTGCTTCTTCGCTTTTTAATTTGTATTTTCCTTTAAAGAAAAGCGTTCCGGAATTCAGATCGTCATCCAATGCGACCCGGATGTTCGGTGCGCCGCCCGGTGGACCGGAAGGGGTGGGCTGACGAAGTTGCCTGGCACAACCGGAAAAAAGTATAAGAAATGAAATTATAAAAAAGCCCGCCAGCCTTAAATTCGAGCCAGCGGTGCTTTGCATATTAATACCAATAGAAAAAATATACCTATTCAATATTACAACCACCCGAATCCAACAATACTCACACCCAGACGAATACCCAGGCCGGAAATATCCAATTCTTCCCAGGTGGGAAATCCCTCATCATTTTTAGATTGGTTTCTCTTCACCTTTGAACCGTTATAAAAAGCATCCACAAATAAGTTGGCAGAAGAGCTGATTTCCAGACCGACACCGGCGTTGGCCTGCCAGCCAAAGCCATGGTAAAAACGGGTTTTATGGGTATCGTTTTGATAGTTGTCTTCTTCGTTCCATGCCATTTCCCAGCCAAGTCCGGCAGAACCACGGATGTAAAGCGGGCTGCGGGGACCAATGGGATGCTCGTAATTCAACTTTAAGAATATGGGAATAATGCGGGTTTTATATTCCAATTCAAGTTGTTTAATTACTGCACTACCTCCCGGAATGAAGACATCTTCCTCTTTTGTAACCTTTCTGTAGCTTTTCTGAAAATAGTTCAGTTCGAAGCTCCAGCTCAAGCTTTCGTCAATCATTCGCCCGAAATTGGCACCAAAAATGTAGCCGGATTCGGCAGCTTCGGGATTCAGGAAACCTATTTTAAATTCAGTAAAAGGCGCTTTTGTAAATCCTGCTGACGTCAAAATAAGAATAGCTGTTAAAATGAGCGCGAGCTTTTTCATGATCAGAATCTCCTAATTAAAATCTTTGATAATATAAATTTGAGCCAAATTAAATGCAAACAGAATTGACTTTAACAAATATAAAAATAAATAAGGTAAACTCGTTGTGCTAATTAATTTAAAACCGTTTGCCATAGGCATCACTTTGTGGGAAACGGTTATCTATTTTACGAAATATCTTAAGATTTCAATTAACACCCTGCTTCAGCAGGGTGACTGAACCTATAAGTATTTTAAAAATAACCGCTTCAGCCCTGCCTGGCAGCAGACAGGGGTTTCCAGGTCTTGCTTTGTTCTATTTATTAGCACAACGGGTAAGGTAAGTAAAATCGGATTTATCTTCCAAATTATCATCTTAAAAAAATGTTGCAATTTCTCAATCTGAATATTATTATAGTTAGCAATAATACTAAAAAACAGCGCTTTAGTTATGTTTACTTTTGTATATATACAATTCCCAAAAACCGAGATAAAAAAAATAAAAATAGATAAGGTACATAGGTGTATGAATGGAGTACAAATGGGTTACGGATTGCGTTTATGATCAGAAAGAAATAGATAAAATAGCCAAAGAATTGGCGGTTCCCGAAATCCTCGCCAGAGTATTGCTAAACCGTCAAATTGATTCCTTTGAAAAAGCGCGGGTATATTTTCGCCCCGACTTGGAAAGTCTATACGATCCGTATCTGATGAAAGATATGGATAAGGCGGTGGAGCGTCTCCACTATGCCCTGCATTCGGGGGAAAATATCCTGATTTACGCAGATTATGATGTGGACGGTGTTTCTAGTGCAGCGCTGCTATATCTGGTTCTCTCCAAAATGGTGGGTCCCAAAATTTCCTACTATATTCCCGATCGGATGTCCGAGGGATATGGTCTCAGCGAAAACGCCATTCGTGAAGCGGCTGAAAGCGGTGTCTCACTCATCCTCAGCATCGATTGCGGCATTACTGCAATCGATGAAATTGGGCTGGCAAAACAGTTGGGGATAGATACCATCGTATGCGATCACCATCAGCCGGCTGAGGAAATCCCCCCGGCAATCGCTTTACTGGATCCCAAACAGGAGGACTGTCCCTATCCGTTTAAGGAATTGGCAGGTGTTGGCGTGGGATTCAAATTGCTGCAGGGGCTTTATCAAAGTTTGGAACTTCCTGAAGCCGAATTGGATGATTATCTGGACCTGGTAGCCATTGGCAGCAGCGCGGATATTGTGCCATTGGTGGATGAGAACCGGATTCTGGTGAGACACGGACTGGACAAAATTAATTATAATCCCAGATATGGGGTACGAGCCCTGTTAGAGAGTTCCGGATTAACTCACAAAGATATTACCGTGGGATTGCTGGTGTTTGTATTTGCGCCACGAATTAATGCTGCAGGACGGTTAGGGGATGCCCGCCGTGCGGTGCAGCTACTCACATCTCAATCTTTACAAAAGGCACGCACCCTGGCACGGGAGATGGAGAAGGAAAACCGCCTGCGCAGAAATATTGATGAAGTGGCGTTCAAAGAAGCGATTGATATCGTGGAATCGAATTTAGACTCTGAGAACGATGAAGCTTTTGTATTGTACAAACAGGATTGGCATCCCGGCGTTATCGGTATTGTGGCATCCCGAATCGTGGAAAAATATTATCGCCCCACTATCATGATATCCGTGGTTGACGGAATTGGCAAAGGAAGCGCCCGTAGTGTCACAAATTTTAATATTTATCAAGCCATAAAAGACTGCTCTCATCTACTGAGCGGATTTGGCGGTCATAAGTATGCAGCCGGTCTGACGATTGACGAAGAAAAAATACCTGAATTTGTAGAATGTTTTAAAAAAGTTGCAGCGGAAAACTTAACCGAAGAAGATTTAATTCCCTGCATTAAAATCGATTCGGAAATTGAATTGCGGGAATTTACCCCGCGCTTTATCCGTCTGCTAAAATTATTGGGTCCGTTTGGTCCCAGCAATATGCGGCCGGTTTTTATGAGCCGAAATCTCAAGGTTGTTGGGATGCCCACTATTGTTGGAAACAATCACCTCAGATTAAAAGTGGAAAAAAACGGCTTTGTGTTCGATGCCATCGGCTTTAATATGGGGGATGATTTAAATATTATCAATAATAACCAGGGTGTTATCGATTGCGCTTATATTGTGGAAGAAAATAAGTGGAACGGTCGTACCAACTTGCAATTCCGCCTGAAAGCAATTCGATAACAAACAAACTAAAATCATTAGACATTGCCGCATGAAAGAATTTTTTGAGAACCTGAAAAAAATCAGAAACCAGAAGGGCATTGAGTTAGAGGAAATTGCCCGGAAGACAAAGCTCCCTATTCACTATCTTGAGAGTATCGAAAACGGCGAATTGGAAAATTTACCGCAGGGATACGATCGAATTTTTTTCAAGCGATACCTGAAAGAAATTGATGAGGATAGGGAAGAAGTTTGGCAGGATTTTAATTTGTTCTTCGGGAAAGGTGCCAGTGAGGAATATCAGGCAGTTTCCACTGATCATAACAAGGAAGAACCGGAAGGTTTAGAATCTGAAGAAGTGCCGGGAGATGTAAAAGAGAAATCTTCCTTTCTTCAGGATTTCACCCTGCGGTTTAATATGGACAAACTGCATCTTTATTTTTGGATTGCCGTCACCATAATTGTAATTGGTGTGGTCGGCTATTTTGCGTACCAGCAGTTCATGTTTGTGCAAAATAATTCCCTGCAAGTAAAAGAGATATCCATCGCAGAACAAATCGAAGAAATGCAAAATCAGGATAGTCTGTTAACACCTCAAATGACCCGAAATACGGTGATAGGTGAAGAGGTGTCCGGTGCTGTAAATGTTGAATTAAGAGCTGTGGAAAGAACCTGGATTCGGGAAGTTCGAGAT
>CAZVKP010000364.1:0-4151 GCA_964627635.1 uncultured Calditrichaceae bacterium
TTGTATGCCCCTAAATCCGGAAAGAAACTGAGAAAAGATATCCGCAAAACGTCTTCGAACCTAATTGACGAAGCAGAATCTAAATTCGGTACGGTACAAAAAGAGGCGGATAAAATTTTAGGGGACATGGATAAAAAAATATCCAAAATTCGTAAAGAAGCTGAATCCACCATCTCTGATATTGAGAAAAGAATGGGCGATTTGAAAGACAAAGTATCTTTTAAATAAGCCGGCAATTCAAGTTGGCCTCCCAAAAAATTTAATTTTTGGGAGGTTGACTTTATTTAATTTTTTTAACCCTTCGCAATTATCTCATTTCTATAACCGAACTTTTCTTTATGTCTCTCTCTTGGTTTCAATAAAAGTTTTTTTGTGGAAACATGCATTGATTCATGGTGTAGTACAATATAGATAATAGCAGAGCGAGTGCTATTTGCATTAAATCCATGATTGAACACTAAAATTAAACAGAAGGAGGACATTATGTCTTTTGAAAATGGTTTTATGAAAGGTGCATTTTGGGGCGGAATTGACGGAGCGCTAACCGCTCTTGCATTGGCACCCAAATCCGGAAGGGAATTCAGGGAAGAAATCAAAAACAGGTCTTTAAATTATAAGGGCGATGCTGAAACAAAATTAGCCAATGCCCAGGTTAGAGCTGAAGAGACATTGCGGGAAGCAGAGCGCCGCATAACGAAAATCCGCGAAGATGCTGAAGTTGCTGTTGAAGAAATGAAGACAAAGGCGACTAACAAGATGGAAGAAGGGAAAAATTTTGTGGAAAGTGAAAAAGAAAATCTGAAAAAAGCAGTTGATGAAGGAGTGAAAGCTTATAAAGAGGAGTCCCCAAAAGGCAAATAATTTGGATTATCAATGAAAAATATGATCCCCTGGCAAAAACCGGGAAGAACTTCCATGTCCTGCATACGGACATGGAAGTATGATTTTATCTAAATTATGATTTGAATAAATACCGCAAAAGAGGTTTGAAAATGAAGGGCGAAAATCTGGAATTTTTTAAAGAGTTTTTGTTTAAACTCAGAAATGATGTTCAACAGCGAATTAATTATTTGCGGTCGCTTGTTCAGGAAAAACCTGCGGATAGTGAAATAGGCGGAGGATATCCTTTTCACATGGCAGATCGGGGAACCGAATCTATGGAGCGTGAAAAAGATGCTTTGCTGCTTTCACGAGAAGAAAATTATTTACAACAAATAGATGAGGCATTAAATCGGATAGATATGGGAGATTATGGTATTTGCCAAAATTGTGGAAAAGATATTTCACACAAACGATTACGGGTGGTGCCAACAACTCAATTTTGTGGAGAATGTGCTAAAAAGCAGACATTTTAAAATACTCTTTCAGAATAATTAATTAGAAGTCATGGATCATTATAGGAATTTGTGGCAAGAATAGCGCTGTTTCTTTGCAGCGCTATTTTTATAGATAGAAATGGCAGAGCTAAAATTATTAACTGTTCCGAATCCGTGATCCGTAAACTGAAATTTACTTAGATGGAAGATGGTTTTGAATTTTTATAAAAATGTTTAACATCCACTTTGCGTAAGGAGAATATACTTAATACACTTAAAATAATGAAAATTATTACGGCTAACTCATTATAGATACCCCATAATGCCCCAGTAAGTGATGCACCGGCAAATTCTCCAACGACATGGATAGTATTGAAAAAACCTGTTAGTTTTCCTCGAGTTTCTCTTTGGGACAATTTAGTTACATTTGCCGGCAAAATAGTGATTAAACTAACGAAGCATATAATAATAAGAATGATCGATAGAGAAGCCGTATAAATATTTTCCCAAAACAGTAAAAACGAACCAGTTAAAATGATTGTGAACAATATTGTCATTGTATTAATAAAATAGCCTTTATCGGTAAATCTGGAGGAAATTCGCATCACAATAAGTCCGATGATTATGGTGGGCAAAAATATCTTCCAGAATTGTGAAGGGTCCATATATTTTTCCAGAATTAGTGGGACGATGAAAATAGTGCCTAACATAATGTAATTTATTGAGAATCCTGCCACTGCTAATTTTAACATCGTTTTATTTTTAATTAGTTCGAGAAATTCTCTTAAAGTGGTATGGTGATCGGGTTTCATGTGATCTCCTCGGATAAACAGGAGAATATACATGATTGATAATAAAACCAGCACTGCACATAACGAAAAAATTTGAGGCATGGACATAATTCCGAAAAGAAACGGACCGCCTGCTAATCCAATCATTGCATCAACACCGATAAATAATCCCACAAAGCTGGCGGCACGGTCGCGTTTATCCGAATGAATACGGTCGCCAATCCATGAGAATGTAACAGCGGATATGGCACCGCTTCCTTGAAGGGCACGGGCAATTATAAAAAGATAAATGTTTGTAACGAAAGCTGCCATCACCATGCCTGCCATTAGCAGAAATAATCCGGCTAACACTAGTTTTTTTCTACCGAAACGATCACTCCAACTTCCGAATGGGGTTTGTAAAAGCCCTTGAGTTAGTCCGTATATTCCCAGAGATAAACCGATAAGTGCAGGTGTGTGCCCGGAAAGTTCTTTTCCATAAATTGATATAAAAGGGGCAATTAACAATAATGCCATCTGTCGGAATCCCAGAGCGATTCCAATTCCAATCAAAAATTTTATTTCGATTTTTGAGAACAGTCGATTCACAATACCCCAGTATAATAATTGACACGGAAAATAGAAGCATTCCCAGACCGAAACAAGTTAAATTTTGTAGTCTTCCTAAATTCCGTTATTGTTTTGAAATAAGTAGCCTGGGATCTTTTGATATCAAGGTGCCTTTAAACCAAATAAGCTTTTGGGATACTTATATTGTCTCTTTAAATTATTAAAACTTTTTTAGAGAATATGCAAGAACATGACTAAGCAAATTGGCGATACCTTAGGATCTATTCGTACCACTTTAATAATTGTGGGAAGTGCCATACTATTGGTCATCTTCCTAATTGTTGTAAGACAAGTATTCAATGTGTTACTCATCTTTTTTGCAGGTGTTTTACTAGCGGTATTTTTAGATGGACTCGCTGGATTTGTACAGCGCAAGACGCCTTTATCTCGTTATCTATCGCTTTTTTTAGTTATTGTTATTTTAATAGGAATTTTTATTAGCGCAGAGCGCTTTGCTGGTCCAAAACTTATTGATGAGGTTGTTAAATTGCTGGAACGCTTGCCACAGGCAATGGAGAGTCTGAGAAATACACTTTTGCAGTACCAATGGAGTAAAAAATTACTAACTGGTATTTCTGAAACCGGTCAAGTTCTTCCATTGGGAACTGATGTGTTGGGTGGAATCACCGGATTGTTTTCCTCCATCTTCAGTGGGTTAATAACGATTTTGATCATTTTATTTATTGGCTTCTATTTAGCAGTGAATCCTCATATGTATATCCAAAACGGAATACGATTGTTGCCGACAGATCAGCGAAATCGGGCACGGGAAGTTTTTCATGCATTGGGCCACGCACTTCGCTGGTGGTTGGCAGGGCGAATCAGCTCTATGATTGTGGTTGGTATTCTTACTGCCATCGGATTGTCCATTATCGGTGTGCCCCTGGCAATTGCCTTAGGATTTGTTGCTGCCTTGTTTTCTTTTGTTCCCTACGTAGGACCCATTCTATCCGTAGTACCCGCAGCATTGGTTGCGTTGGCAGAAGAGCCTATTCTAGTCGTATATACTGTTATTGTTTACAGTATAGTTCAATTGCTGGAGAGTTATCTTATTACGCCACTAATCCAGGAACGGGCAGTTTCCATTCCCCCTGCAGTTCTTATTTTGATGCAAATTCTGATGGGTGTGTTAGCGGGTGCATTTGGTGTTTTATTAGCCACACCTTTAGCGGTGATTATCATTGTTCTGGTGCAGATGCTTTATATTCAGGATGTTTTAGGAGACAAAATTAAAATTCTGGGAGAGCATTGACGCATAAAATTATATGCCAAAATGATTCCTAAAAAATTTGAATAGTACTACAGCGAAAGATTATTTTTGGGAAGCCGTTTCACGGAGTGATTACAGTGTGAAAAACAGCTAACTTTTGGTAAGATTCTCATTAACACCGGGCTTAAGCCCGGTGTTAATGAAAACTTAACTAAATCTACCCAA
>CAZVKP010000365.1:0-4147 GCA_964627635.1 uncultured Calditrichaceae bacterium
GGCGAATTTGTAAGAATACCATTCCGTTCCGCTAATGGAAACACACTCCCGGGTTATGTGAGCCGCCGATTCGATTATGATAATTTCCTGTTCCAGCAAGCAAAATCGCAGGTGGCATTGTGTTTTGAAAATTTTAAGATTACCGATCTTTTAAAAAATGGGAATCAAGTAACTGGCATCCGCGGGCACACCAAAAATGATAACCATTCAGAAGATTATACCGCTAAGGTTATTATCGGCGCAGATGGATATAAATCTTTCATTGCTCAGAATCTGGGTTTATATCATTATGATTCCAAACACACCCTGGTTGCACTTCGGGCATATTACCAAAACGTTTCCGGTTTATCCGATTACATCGAGATTCACTATGTAAAAGAATCCCTGCCGGGATATTTTTGGATATTTCCACTTCCCGAAAATATGTCCAACGTAGGAATTGGGATGCGTCATGTGGATATAAAAAAGAAAAATATTGCGATTCATGAGGTACTGGACAATGTGATAAATTCGCCAACTTTCAAAGAAAGATTTAACGATGCAAAACTGATTGGTAAGATAAAAGGATGGAACTTACCAGTTGGTAGTATTTTCCGACCCAACTATGCAGACGGTGTTTTATTAATTGGCGATGCCGCAGGATTGATCGATCCATTTACCGGAGAGGGTATAGGCAATGCCATGACCTCCGCTGAACTTGCCATACAGGTTGCTGAAGAAGCTATTTCGCAAAATGATACCAGTCATGGTAATCTTTCCCGGTACGATCGTTTGCTTAAAGATATGCTGGGCAGTGAACTGAACCTGAGTTATCAGTTACAAAAAATTGGTAGAAGATTTCCATTCCTTTTGAATATGGTGATTGGAAAAGCAGCGCGGAAGCAAGAAATTGCGGAGTGGGTCTCCAGTATGATTGCGGATGAAAAATCAAAAAAAGATTTAACCAGCCCCCTCACCTATTTTAAGATGCTGCTAACTTAATTATTGTGTTTTAAACGCATCAGCTAATTTTAACACTAATTTGTGGTCGAATGAAAATTGGGCTATCACTTGGTAGCCCCTGTGGGAAAACCCGGGGCTAACCAACTTGCTGAATAATAAGGAATTAGCCCCGCATTTAGAGCTTTTCAGGGCTTTTCGTTCACACACTATTGACTAACATAAGGAGTTTTCCACCGCCGGTGCATCCAAAAATATTGTTCCGGATGTTTTTCCACAACTTTTTGCAATTCTTGTGAAATCATTTTAGTAATTTCTTCAACCGCCTCCTGCGTATCATCGGAAATTTCCCTATCTGGCAGTCTCTTAATTTTGAGTTCAAATTTGCCGGTATTTGAGCGAGTGCATGAAGCAAAAAATAGTGGCGCCTTGCTACGAAGACATATCAATGCAGCACCCACATGTGTAGAGGACATCCAGTTAAAGAATGGTACAAAAACGCCCTTTTTTCCGGCATCCTGATCTCCAAGCAAAGCAACTATTCTGTTTTTCCGGATAGCCTTAACAGACTGAGTTACAGCCCCCCTGGGATAAATAATTTCCATTCCCCAGTTTTCCCGTAAAGTCTTCATTTGTAAGTTTACTAACGGATTCTGTTGGCGCTGCTGGATTACAGAAGATTTGATACCATAAGCATGGAAATAACCAATCCCTATTTCCCAATTTCCATAATGTCCGGAGACCAGAATGCCACCATTTCCGTTTTCTATTGATGCAATTATTTCATCGGTGTTAATTGGCTCTACAAGCCGGTAAATATATTTCGCCTCCCATACTCGCATTTTCATAAATTCCAATATGACTAATGCGAAATGTTGATAAGATCGATATGCTGTTTTTTCTAACCAAAAATGTGTTTTATTGGGAAAGGCACGCTTAAGATTTTCCCGTGCCACCTGTCGACGAATTTTGAGAATACGATATGTTAACAGTGCCAGGGATTTAGCCGCTATAGGTAGAATCTGATTGGGCAAACGGGAAATAAATTTTTCTAAAGTAATATATCCAATATATTCCAATCGGTGCAAAACAGATACATTTTCCATCAAAAATACCGTAATCGTCGTCTATTTCAAATCAATCCTGAAAAGCACATCACCCTTTTATTACCCCAATGGGACGTAACTTTGCTACTTTATGACTAATACCGGCATTATGCATCACATCAATAACATCTGCCACATCTTTATATGCATACGGCATTTCTTCTGAAACGGTGCCCATGCCACGTGCCTGAATCACTACGCCCATTTTTCGCAAATCTTCAATCAAGTTTCTCCCCTTGCCCGTTTTCTTTGCTTTTCTTCTACTTTGCACTCGACCTGCTCCATGACAAGTGCTTCCAAATGTTTCATCCATTGCTTTCATCGTACCGACTGCCACAAACGAATAGCGCCCCATATCACCCGGAACCAATACCGGTTGCCCGATATCTTTATATTTATCCGGAACAAGCTCATGCCGTGGTGGAAAAGCGCGGGTCGCACCTTTTCTGTGCACACACAATTTATGCGATTCCCCATTAATTTTGTGCTCTTCAATCTTAGCGATATTATGGCATACATCGTAAACCAAATGAAAATCAAGATCTGAATCGGATAGATTCAGTGTTTTCATAAATGTCCTTTTTGCGAGGGACATGATGGTTTGCCGGTTGTTCCATGCGAAATTAGCCCCTGCTGCCATCGCGCCTAAGTAATCTTGTCCTTCCCGAGAATTAATGGGCGCACAGGTTAATTGCTTATCGGGCAAATCTATACCATATTTAGATGGAGTTTTCACCAATGCTTTTAAATAATCATCACAGATTTGATACCCCAGTCCTCTCGAACCACTGTGAACAATAATGGTAATCTGCCCTTTAAAGAGACCTAATATTTCTGCGGCATATTCGTCATAAATTTCATCTACTACATCCACTTCCAGAAAATGATTGCCGGAGCCAAGTGTCCCTGCCTGATTTTGTCCCCGCTCAATTGCTCTTTTGCTTACAGCATCGGGATTTGCCTGGGTTAAACAACCTTGCTCTTCAGTATATTCAAGGTCTTCCGGTTCTCCAAAACCATTCTCCACTGCCCAACCTGCACCTTTTTGCAACACCTGTTTAGTTTCTTTTGTGGAAAGTTTTCGTATGGCACCGGATGAACCTACTCCGGTGGGTACTTCTTTAAATAGATTCTCGATCAACGTCTGAATTCTCTTTTTAACATCCTCATAACGTAAAGCGGTTCGGGCTAACCGGACACCGCAATTGATATCATAACCGACACCTCCCGGGGAAATTACACCATCAGTTACATCTGTTGCAGCTACCCCTCCAATCGGAAAACCATAACCCCAATGGATATCTGGCATTGCTAAACTATATTTTCGAATTCCCGGCAGACTGGCAACATTAACAACCTGTTTTATACTGTCATCATTTTGAAGAAATTTTTCAATCATTTTTTGGGAGACAAAAATACGACCCGGAACTCTCATCTGTCCTTGCTGAGGAATCTCCCAGGTATAATCTGTAAGTTTGTTTAATTCATAACCACTAATCTGCATTTAAACACCCCCTTTTCAAAAAATGTATTTCTTGTTTAAATATCAAAAACCAGCAAAGTTCGATACTTTCCCTCTTTTTGCTCAATTTTTAAATTATGGAATGTAACAGCTTTAATTTCAACTTCAACATGGTGATTTTCGGACAAACTTTCTCCTGTGATTTCCGAGTAAAGCTTCCAGGTGGTATTGTTGTAAGAGATATTTAGTTTCCTGACTTTCCCGGTTACCCAGGATTTCACGGTTAGTATAAAATTTATCTCACTCAAAAAATCCACCAACAGTTCTTCAGGTGTCACTGCTTCTAATTCAATTTTCCTCTGTTCAATTGGCTGAACCATATTTCCATTAAGTAAAACTTGTTTCAAGGCATCTACGGCAGTTTGAAACAAATCTTCCATTGAATCTCCGGAAAGTTTCACGGCAATATCTGCCGTATGATCGATTATTTTATATGAGCCCACCTGAATTCTCTCAATTATACTCAAGTTATAAAATAACAACAGTATTGTTTAACAACAAACCTATTATGTGAATCAGACTTAATTTAATGTATCGGAATTTCAAAGTTTTAGAGTAAATACTCCACAATTCACATAAA
>CAZVKP010000366.1:0-4145 GCA_964627635.1 uncultured Calditrichaceae bacterium
CTATGTGGATGGGACGCTGACAGCAAAACTGGTGGAAAAACTTCGATGCGAGTGTTAAACCTGGTGAGCAGGATGATACCTATCAGATTTTACTCACTTCAGACAAGTTATCCGAGGGATTCGATTTGAATCTAGCAGGCGCTATCATCAACTATGACATTCCCTGGAATCCGACTCGGGTTATTCAACGTGTTGGGCGAATTAATCGTATTGGCAAAAAAGTATTTGAGAAGTTAAGAATTTATAATTTTTTCCCCACAGAACTGGGAGCAGACCTCATCAAAAGCCGACAGATTGCCGGCCAAAAAATGTTCCTTATTCATAATACACTCGGAGAAGATGCTAAAATATTTGAAGTGGATGAGACACCCACGGCTTCGGAATTATACAAGCGTATCAACACCAATCCTGAAGAAGATGAGAGTGAAAGTCTGTTGACAACAGTCAGGCGAGCCTATTCAAAACTGGTGGAACAATATCCTGAAGTAGTTGAGCGTGTCGTTCAATTTCCAGCCCGGGTAAAGACTGCGAAACGTTACCATCGGGATCAGCTTATTGTCTTTAGACGCAAGGGTTTGGGTTTGTTTATACAAAGTATACCCAATACAAAAAGTGAATCTGCAAATGTAGAATCTCTCCTATTCGAAGAAGCCTTGCCGCATGTTGAATGCAATAGGGATGAACCACGCTTGAGGTTGAGCCAACGCTTCTGGCAATGTTATGAGCGAATAAAAACTCACACTGAGGTATTCAAGGTTGGAAAGAGTGAAATGTCTTTGGAGGTCAAAGCATTGAACAACCTTAAGACCGCACTTCGTCATTATGAATAAGAGCTCGAACCGTATTTATCATTCATTCGAACACTTATTAAGGATTTACTCAACTATCGGACATTATCAAAATACACGTTGCGTCGCCTGGCTAACCAAGATCTAAAGCCAAATAATGTAAAAGCACTTAGAACCTTTATCAAAGAACTGGATACTGTTCGGGGGTATCTTGGAGATGATTTCGAATCTAAGCTTGGATCAATGCAGAGTGAAGTTATTATAGCGGTTGAGAATGTTAATGTTGTTGAGACCTCATCATCAATATAACCAATATGTAACAGTTAATCTGCTCTTATTCGGCAAACAAAAAATTCTATCAGAAAATCTAAATTTTGCTTTAATAATTTTTCGTCCTTATCCTTAAATTGAGATTATATCACCCGTTGTGCTAATAAATGGAACAAAGTGAGAGCTTGAAACCGCTGAAACGGTTAATTTAAAAGTATTTAGCGCCCAGGACACCCCGCTGAGGGCAGGATGTTAATGGAATTTCTTATTTCATTAACACCTGGATTCATCCAGGTGTCATTAAGCAATCTCATTATTTATATAACCGTTTTAACGGTTTACAGATTAATTAGCACAACGGGTTATATCGTTAAATTCTATCATTTGGATTCTATTTACATTTTTATATGCAATTATTTTTCGCCATCAATATATTAGATTTATACATAAACAGGGGAACCAATCACCCAACAATTGAGATTAAATAGAGGAAAGTACTTGAAATGTCCTCTGCATAGAGATGGCTTCATTCAACTAAAGGCCAAGTAATGAGATTTTTTCCGTTAAATATAAAAGCTGTTCTTTTTCTGCTATTTGTATTACAAACATTGTCATTTGCTACGGATGCACAAAAAGTAGATTCCCAAAGGATAGACAGCTTATTGATTCGGGCAAATGTCTCTCTTGAAATTCAAAAATATGAAATAGGGAAAAAATATTATGAGAAAATTTTAGATATCGATGAAGCAAACCCCCAGGCATTAATTGGACTGACCCGGGTTGCCATTGGACAGAAAGATTGGGGCAAGGCAAAAGATTTATCTAACGAAGTTTTGAAGCAAAATAGTGATAATTTAGACGCGCATTACTACCGGGGAATAGGTTACCGGGAGACCGGAAAATTTAAAGCCTTGCTTATGCGCAAATTGGATTGGGACAAATCCGAGAAACATTTTAACTATGTGATTCAGCGGGACTCTCTGTTTAAAGATGTATTGTATCAATACGCCAAACTCCTAAGATACCGGGGTAAGTTCGAAAAAGCCATACAGATGGGACAAGCTCAAATTCGCATTCGCCCGGAATTGATTGAACCTCAGGTGCGGCTGTTCCGGATATATCGATATTACATTACAGATAAAGATGAGGAAGAGGCGATTTCCTGGCTCGGAGAACAACCCTGGGACCATGCGACTTATTTCATGGGAGAGAAATTAAGAAGAAAGGGAAAGTTTAAAAAATCAGCTTCGGTTTTTCAAAAGCTTCTCATCGGTTCACCGGACATGCCAATTGTCCCAATTTACACTTCGCTGGCGCGGGTTTATTTTTCATTGAACCGTCCTGACTCAGCGGAATTTTTTTACTGGACTGCAGTAGATACCATTCAAAACAGGATTGATGCGAAACTTCTATTTAAAGATATAAAATATATTGTTTCGGAAAAGGAATTGAAAGTTTTCCGGGCATTGAATAGCGTGGCTCAACTAAAAGATTTTTTCCACGACTTTTGGACCCTCCGTAATCCCATCCCCGCAGCCCCATTGAATTCACGTATGGAAGAGCATTACCGGCGCATGAGAATTGCCGAAAAACATTATGAATATGATGGATTCAGAACCTGGTTTGCCAATCCGGATAAACTGAACCGGCTCGAATTACCGGAGACCAATCAGTTAAATCAGGAATTTAATGACAAGGGACTTATTTTTATTCGACATGGTGCGCCTGACGACCGGGCAGTGACATTGGGAGGGGATGTTCCTTTTAATGAGTCCTGGCTTTACTATCAAAAAAGTTCAATGCCGCAATTAACCTTTCATTTTATTTTAGGTAAATCAGGGAACGACTGGCGATTCGCTCCCATTATAAGACACCCTGCTCTGCTTGAAGATCGGCTTACCTGGGGCCAAATTTATCATCAGTTACTTACAGCAGATTTTTTGGAACAATCTCAATACGAACAAGAAATGGCGGACCAAAGTAAACAGTCCACAAAAATCGCATTAAACACCGACCGCCACTCCTGGTCTGAGGAAATTATTCCCTTACCTATGGCATTATCTACGACCACGTTTCAGGGAGACAGCGGACAAACTCAGTTAGAACTGGCTTACGAAATACCCCTGGACTCTTCTATGAACCACAAAGACAATCCGATTCAGAATATCGAAATTGAAAGTGGTATTTCAATTTTTGACAGAGATCTCACAGAGCTGGCAAACAGAAGAGACGTCACAAGTATCTCGTTGCAACAAACCTCAAGTTATCTAAATCTCTACCGCTTCACCTTACCCCCATCAATATACAGTGTTTCTATTTACGCACGTTCGGATAAAATGAACCGATTAGGTGGATTTAAATTCAACAGGGCTTTGCAGGATTATTCCGTATCAGACCTCAAAATGAGTGAAATATTATTAGCCAGACAGATTGAACCGGCAACCGACAGCACAAAATTTGTAAAAAACGGTCTTAGCATTGTTCCCAATCCCACCAATATATATGGCAGCGGAGCCCCCTTATATATTTACTTTGAAGTTTATCATCTTTCGCCAAACGGGAAAGGGAAAAGTCAATTCACAATTGACTATAAATTAACAAGTCTTGAAAAAGATAGAAGTATTAAAACGCTATTCGGTTTATTGGGTGGGGATAAAGAACCTTCGGTCACTATCCAAAACGAAAGAGAAGTTGAGCAGACATCATCCATTGAATATTTAGCAATTGATGTCAGTAATGCAGAACCTGGCAAATACGAATTATCGGTAAAAATTACTGATGAAAATAACGGGAACTCTATTGAGCGCAGCCGAAGGGTTCTTTTAAAAAAATAATTGTTGTTTTCTGCTTCGTGAAATTCGTGAAAAAAAATTAAATTAACCAATACAAAAATTCTAATGAGAACAACCACACGAAGACAATTTATTAAATCTTGTTTTGCTTTTAGCCTTCCAGGATTTGCCCCGCTTTTGAATTCAGGGTGGAATAATAAGCCCAAAAACCAAAAGCACAACTTCCTTCAATCGAATAATTCCAAAAAATTTATACCGGGATATCTCAAACTCCACGAAACAGGCGAACTGAAGA
>CAZVKP010000367.1:0-4141 GCA_964627635.1 uncultured Calditrichaceae bacterium
CCCGAACCAACTGATGAAATAGGTGAAGACGGAAGCAGTAATATAGTTGGAAAAATTGGAATTGGTATATATTACGATAAAAAGGAAATGTCTATTTTTCCGGCATTTGTCGCAGGATTTAATCAAACCATTTTTATTACACAAATGAGCGTTAAAGGGTTGTGGTGGATCGTTAGTGGTCAAAAATCTGCCAAAGAAATGTTAGGCGGACCCATCATGATCACGAAGATGGCGGGCGACTTTGCCAAAACCGGATTTTCCAGTTTATTGCAACTTGTCGCTCATCTTAGCATTATGCTGGCTTTTATTAATATTCTACCCATACCGGCATTGGATGGCGGCCATATTGCTATTGTCTTAATTGAAGCATTTCGCAGAAAACCACTCTCTACCAACACAAAGATGAAAATTCAGCAATGGGGGATGGCAATTTTATTTGTGATTATCGTATTTGTCATGTATAATGATATATTAAGACTACTTTAATAAAACCTGTTAATCAAATCTTATCCCCGGACATTCTTTTGACCGGGGATTTTTTATTCATATCAACTTCTTGATTCCCAACCATTCCATTTTTAGAGCAGTGTTTTTGAACAACTCAATCCAAGAAATAATTTTAATTTTATATTGAATTTGTTACGCTTTGAAAATTATATTCCCACTCGTACGGTTTAAGAACAGAAAAGAGAATATTGTATTTAGAATGTTTTTTGAATTTAATTTATCAGCACATTCAAACATGAAGGAGTCTTTTTATGCCAACAATTAGCCACCATCTGGCAGAATTTGCAGTAAACCTTAAATATGAAGATCTACCCAATGAAGTTGTTGATTTTGTAAAACGATTTTTACTAGATAGTATCGGTTGTGCATTTGGCGGATGGGATACCGAAGATGTTCAAATTCAAAATAAAATACATGAACAAATGGGTGGTAAACCGGAAGCAACCGTAATGGTGAGTGGTGCCAAAATGCCTATGAGCCACGCAACTTTGTTGAATAGCCTTCTCATTCGTGCTTTGGATTATAACGATATTTACTGGGAAGAAGACCCTTCTCATCCCAGCGACATTATTCCGGCAGCATTGACGCCGGGCGAAGTTCTAAATAAAACCGGTAAAGACGTAATTACAGCTATAGTACTGGCATATGAATTTGAACAACGAATGTGTGAATTTGCCCATCCCGGTATTCGTGAACGGAAGTGGCACCATGCAACACTTACCGGATTTGCAGCGCCAATCGTTGCCGGAAAAATATTAAATCTGAATGTTGATCAAATGGTGAATGCTATCGGAATCGGTGGAAGCCATTGCTGCACGTTGGGCGCTGTAACCGCCGGAAAATTAACAAATATGAAAAACAGTGTAGATCCAATGTCTGTGGAGGCCGGTGTAAAAGCAGCCCTTTTGGCAAGGGAAGGATATTCCGGACCGGAACATGTGATAGATGGTAAAGAAGGGTTGGTAGACACATTCGGACCTGAATTTGAACTCAACATTCTAACCGATAATCTTGGGAAAGATTGGCGTATTCTTCGCTGTAGCATGAAAGCATTTGCTGCCGAAGCACTTACTCATTCTCCCATTACCGCGGTTTTAAAAATTGTAAATGAACATCAATTAAAACCCGAGGCTATTAACAAAATCTCCGTCAAGACAGTTGCACGAGCTGCGGATATTTTGTCCGATCCATCCAAATATAAACCCACCAGTAAAGAAACAGCCGATCACAGTTTGCCATACTGTCTTGCTGCAGCAATTGTGGATGGCATGGTTACACCAGCACAATTTAAAGACGAGAAATTGAAAGATCCCCAAATTTGGGATTTATTACCCAAAATTGAAGTGGTGGCAGAACCCGAATTCGAAAAGCTTTTTCCCCAGCTAAAGGCTACCGAAGTGAGCATTCAAACAAATGATGATGAGCATCATACATTGCGGGTGGATTATCCGAAAGGTGACTATCGCGACCCCATGTCAGAAGATGAATTGCTTTATAAATTCGACAGTATGGTTATGGAAAAAGTTGGTAAGCAAAAACGGGATCGCATAGTTGAATTAATTATGAATCTGGAAAATGTTGAAGGTATGAAAGAATTCATGAAATGGATGATTAAAAGCTAATTTTTCAAAATCACAGTGCGATTATCAGTTCATTCCAGAGATTCATCTATCTTTCTCCAAAAATTGGGAGAGAACTTTAAATTGAATACGAACCCCACTATCAACGAATTCAATCTGTTGCGGTTTTAGTGCAGTTGACAGCCATTTGGTTGACTTTGGGATAGTTTTTGATTCGATTAGTTCATCAACATCAACTTTGAGAATAATTAAATTTTCTTGTAGGTCTAATTCGGAAAATTTTTCTGATAGCAACTTAATTAAATCCATTTTGAGTAGTTGAACTGTCAAAAAGCTAAATCCTCGCAACAAAAGTTGTTTTGGTAAATTTGAAGATCGGAAGCGAATTGGCGAGATACGTTTTAAAGTTATCAACAAAACATTATCAGACATTTTTATGCTGACAGGCTCAATATCAAAAGAGGCAGTGAATAAAAAATAATAGCTAATTTCTGCTTGTAGTGTGGCAAATATAGGATAAATTTTGAATTTTAATGCCTTAATCTGAGGAATATCGGCAATAAGTTCAACCAGTGCAGAATTAATTTTTTCCTGTGGAATTAAAATTGCTGGTTTCAGTACGGTTAGATCCCCGGCAAATTGTTTCAAATTGTGGATAAGCTTATTTAACATTTTTCGTATCTATTTCTATCGATTTTTAGCAATTTTTAAATTTAATTTCCGAATTTCAATAAATTTGTCAGAATCATATGCCTTGTTAATTATAGTTCAATCATTGAAATTATCCATAGCAAAACTTTTAAATTTTCGCCAAACGTTGTAAAATCATTCGGTTGAAAATATATCAATAATTAATTTAAAAATTTTGAATACTCAATTCTATATTAACTTAAAAATAGCGCACCACAAAACACTTATTGCCATGATTGGCTGGCTTTGGGCGTGGTTTAAAAACCGGGGTCATCATAAAAACAGAGGCTGGATATTCTTTGCTGCAATTCTCATGTTTACAATTTATCTGATTCCACACAGTGTTCTTGGATTCGTGATTGACTATCGGGATACAACAACAAATATTTGATCGGAAATAATAAGACAATAAATCATATTCAGGGCATCAATGTCCAACAAAATTCCCAAAGATATTCAGTTTTATAAATTCTGCGGATACGGATTTTTCAAGAATCTGAGATTTTTCGATCCCTTTATTCTACTCTTTTTCAGAGAATTAGGACTTTCTTACTTGCAAATCGGGTTACTTTTCTCTATCCGGGAAATCAGCACCAATATGTTGGAAATTCCCAGTGGTGTATTAGCAGACACATTGGGTCGTCGTCGGGCGATGATTACCTCATTTTCTTCTTACATTATCTCCTTTTCTCTGCTATATCTATTTGGGTATAATTTCTGGCTCGCTACTGTGGGAATGATTTTTTATGCCTCCGGCGATGCCTTTCGCAGTGGGACTCATAAAGCCATGATTCTGGAATATCTGAGAATCAAAAATATATCTCATCTAAAAGTGGATTACTACGGTCGTACTCGCTCTTGTTCTCAAATGGGCTCTGCTTTGGCATCGCTTATTGCGGCAGCGCTGGTATTTTATCATGGCTCTTACCGAATTGTGTTTCTGGCTTCTCTTATTCCGTATGTTATAGATCTTATGCTCATGTTAACCTATCCCCGCCAATTAGATGGTGAGGGGGCAAAGACAAAATTCAGTTTTAAAAATTTTTGGTCATTCACAAAGGATAGTTTTAAAGAAATTTATTCAATAAAAAAATTGCGTCGAACTATTTTGAACAATTCTCTGGGCACCTCCTCATTCAAGGTAAGTAAAGACTATTTGCAACCAATTCTAAAAACCTGGGCGTTTTCTTTACCTCTCTTTTTAGCCATATCAGATATTCAGCGTTCGGCAGTTATCATTGGCATTGTTTATTTTATCATATACATATTTACCTCCCAGGCCAGTCGATATGCCGGCAGTATTCAACGGAGAATCGGAAGTTCGGCTAACACCATGAATTTAAATTACCTGATTAATACCACTG
>CAZVKP010000368.1:0-4134 GCA_964627635.1 uncultured Calditrichaceae bacterium
CATGCAATCGGAGATGCGGCAACTCGAAGGGTGTTAGATGCTTATGAAAAGGTTGAAAATGAGCGGTTTGAACCAAACCGTAGATGGCGAATCGAGCATGCCCAGATCGTTCAGCCGTCCGATATTATACGTTTTTCTGAACTTGGGGTTATTGCTTCCATGCAACCTACTCACTGTATTACTGATATGAAATGGGCAGAAAATCGGATTGGAAATCGAGTGAAATATGCTTATAGCTGGAAATCCATGTTAGAAGAAAATGTAACTTTAGCATTTGGTACCGATTGGCCGGTTGAACCTTTAAATCCTCTTCTAGGAATATATGCTGCGGTTACTCGTCAAGATACCCTTCAAAATCCGGAGGGAGGTTGGTACCCAGAACAGAAATTAACAGTAGGTGAAGCGGTTTATGCCTATACTTATGGGTCTTCATTTGCGGTAAAATGTGAGCGTTGGAAAGGAAGGTTGTTACCGGGATATGTTGCCGACTTTTTGATACTGGATCAGAATATATTCCAAATAACACCGGAAAAGATTTTGGACACAAAGGTATTAAAGACATTCATGCATGGTAAAAAGGTATTTGAAAAATAAGTAACGGAGCGAAATAAATTCTCTATCAAGTAATATATCCATCTCATTCCAATTTATGGATTTCTAACCTTCACATTTAACAAAAATGGATGCTTTATAAATTACATCCACACACCTTAAGTTAAATTTAATACATTAAACTTTTGCAGTATTTAAGCGATAATATGTTTTTGAATTTGAAGAAAAACAGGAAAGCACTTAATTAAATTTTAATTAGATTAGTTGTGATAACTATTACAAAAATCAGTAATCTGATTTTTAATTTAATTGCCTTTATTTTTCCAAAATGACTTAACTGAAGGGGACATCATGAAATATTTGGTTACAGGTGGAGCCGGTTTTATTGGTTCAAATATCGTGGCTGAACTTTTAAGTCGTGGTCATCAAGTACGTGTTCTGGATAACTTTGCCACTGGACGACGTGAAAACATCACTTCATTTTTGGATAAGATAGAATTATTTGAAGGGGATATACGCAGCTACCACATTGTTCGAGACGCGGTGGATTCAGTCGATTTTATACTGCATCAAGGGGCGCTACCCTCGGTACCACGTTCCATAAAAGATCCGATTACCAGTAACGAAGTTAATGTGGCAGGTACACTGAATATATTGAATGCTGCGGTAGATGCAAACGTAAAAAGAGTTGTATTTGCGTCATCGTCCTCAATTTATGGTGATAGCGAAAGACTGCCAAAACAAGAAGACATGACCCCCAATCCCCTCTCTCCCTATGCAGTAAGTAAATTGGCCGGGGAAAAATACTGTCAGGTTTTTGCACGGATTTACCATCTTCATACTGTTGCCTTAAGATATTTCAATGTATTCGGTCCCAGGCAAGATCCCAATTCGCAATATTCTGCTGTTATCCCCAAGTTTATCAAAGCAATTTTAAATGACCGTCAACCGACTATATTTGGAGATGGGCTTCAATCAAGAGATTTCACATTTGTAGAAAATGTTGTAAATGCAAATATATTAGCAACAGAAGCAGACTTTCCTCCCGGCATGGCATTCAACTGTGCCTGTCATGAACGAATTGATTTAAATCATTTAGTCGATGAAATTAATGGTGTGTTGGACCAAAATATTGCACCGTTATATTCCGATCCCCGGCCGGGTGATGTTAAACATTCCTTTGCTGATATTAAACGTATAAAACAACATCTGGGTTATGAACCCGATATCCTATTTTCGAAAGGTATTCAAAAAACGATTGAATGGTATCGAAATTCATTAAACGGTGAGTAGATTAGACTATTTTTAAAATAAGTTAGATGCAAGCGCAACAATTTAACCAAGCTGAATCTAAAGTTGTTATTTTTAAAAACTGTTACAAATAATCATCATCCTTTTTTAAATTATTGATCTGAGCCAACTGAAAAGTGAAACTGAACAAATTAAAGAGGCATGAATTTATGGTGGAATATAGTGATCAAAGCATAGAAAAGGATGCAAATAAAATACAAAAATGGTATGCCCTGTATACACGTCCCCGTCATGAGAAAAAGGTATATGAACTGCTAATAGAAAAAGGGGTGGAAACTTTTTTACCGATGACTAAACAAGTACGGCAGTGGAAGGATCGTCGTAAAAAGGTAGAAGTACCGCTCTTTAACAGTTACGTTTTCATTAAAATTGATTTAAAGGACCGCTATACATCGCTACAAACTCACGGTGTTGTACGTATGGTCAGTTTTGGTGGCGTTCCGGCTTCCATACCGGATTGGCAAATCGAACAGTTGAAGCATGTCATTCAGTATCCGGAAACATTAGAATTGGAAAACTATCTCAGGGAAGGAGATTGGGTAGAGGTCACCGATGGCCCGTTTGCCGGAATCAAAGGCAGATTACGGGAATTACGAGGTGAGACCAGGGTAGTCATCAATATCGATGGCATTTTTCAATCCGCTTCTTTTGTGGTCCATAAATCTCTGGTACAGAAAACAGACCCTGAAAAAGTACAATAACATGAAGTGAATATGCAGACATTTAAAATAATTGAAAGGAATTGGTAAATGAGTGAACCGAAGAGCAAGAATATTTACTGGCACAAAGGTGATATTTCGAAGGAAGATCGTGAAAGGCAGGGCGGACATAAAGGAGTTTGTATTTGGTTTACCGGACTTTCCGGAAGTGGTAAATCGGTAATTGCCCATGAGGTTGAGAATATACTTTTCGAAAATGGTGTTCGAACTTATGTGTTGGATGGTGATAATATTAGACATGGCTTAAACCGGGATTTGGGATTTTCTCCGGAGGACCGCAACGAGAATATTAGAAGAATCGGAGAGGTTGCCAAATTATTTGTTGACGCCGGTGTGGTTGTTATGACAGCATTCATTTCGCCTTACAGAGTAGACCGAGACAGGGTGCGTGAAATTATGAGTGATGGCGAATTTCTGGAAATTTTTGTGGATGCTGATTTGGAAACCTGTGAGAAGCGAGATCCAAAAGGTTTATATAAAAAAGCACGAGCCGGTGAAATTAAGGAGTTTACCGGAATCTCTGCTCCGTATGAAGCACCGGAAAAACCGGAATTGGCAATTAATACCAGTCAAAACAGTGATGTTAAAGAAAATGCCAAACGTGTTATTCAATACTTAAAGGATCACGGTTATTTATCCGAAATCTAAATTTGTAGATAATTTAAAAATAGAATAATTTTTTTGGAGTTAAAATGATAGATCTGCAGATGCACAGCAATTTTTCCGATGGAAGTATGACGCCGACAGAATTAGTTCTGGAAGCAAAAGAAAAAAGTTTAACGGCGATTGCCCTCACCGATCATGATACAATTGATGGTGTTCCGGAATTTATGGATGCGGGAAGTCGTTATGATGTAAAAACAGTGCCAGGTGTGGAGATAAGCATTGATACCAAAATGCCAAATAACGGTCATATGCACATGCTCGGATTGTTTGTGGATCCAAATTCAAAAGAACTCAAAAGTCGATTGGATTATTTATTGACACAGAGAAATCTGAGGGCAGAAAAAATTATTCAAAAGCTAAATGATTTGGGTATCGATGTTACCATGAATGAGTTGATTGCAGAAGCGGGAGAAGGCGCCATTGGCAGGCCTCATGTGGCTAAAATTATGGTTCGTAAGCAACTTGTATCCAATATACAGGCAGCATTTGATCATTATCTGACAAAAGGCGGACCTGCTTATGTAGATAAAGTAAAGTTCGGAGAAGAAGATGCAATTCAATTGATAAAACAGGTAGGCGGTTTAGCGATTCTGGCGCATCCGCACTTAATGAATTATGATTCATTCCGGGAAACAAGAGAAAAAATTTTGCAGCTTAGAGAATTTGGGTTAGATGGTTTTGAAATTTACTATTCAGGGTTGTCCTCACAGTTTAGCAATAAATTGAAAGAGTTGGCAAAAGAATATGATTTTGCGGTATCCGGTGGTTCGGACTATCATGGTAAAAATAAGGATAATATTGATATGGGAATAGGAAAAGGAAATCTCACCATTCCGGATGACATTTATGATCAATTAAAGGAGAAATGGGAAAATCAACGGAAATT
>CAZVKP010000369.1:0-4130 GCA_964627635.1 uncultured Calditrichaceae bacterium
TGATATACTGCACTTAAAAAAATCAGGTTGTCAATTATACTAAATTCACATTTTTTATTGCTAAAATTTAAATTATTGATTTAAATTGTTAATAATAGATATAGATAGAGGGAGTTCTATATGAACCTGAAACAAATTGAAAAAGAAGCGCTCGATCTGCCAGAAAAAAAGCGGGCAGAATTAGCTCAAAAGCTATTGCTAAGTCTGGAAGTTCTCTCTGAAGAAGAAAATACAGAGGAATGGTTGGTTGAAGCGCATAGACGGGCGCAGGATATTGATAAAGGTATTGTTCAGCCTGTTCCGGCAGAAGAAGTTAGACGTAAAGCTCGAAAGCTATTGCGGTGAGATATTACTTTCATCCCGCAGCAGAGGCAGAATATCTTGAGTCAATTGCTTATTACGAATCGAAAAAGGCTGGACTTGGCGCATCGTGTTTGAAAGAATTCGAAAACATAATGGAGCAGGTGAGTAAATCGCCTCAAAGGTATTCTATCGAGAAAGAACCCGATATTCGAAGAGTTTTGATGAAAAGATTCCCATATTTCATACTTTACCGTGAAGTTTCGGATGGCGTCCAGGTGTTAGCGGTTGCTCACCATAGGAGGCGACCACAATATTGGTTGGGCAGAATTTAATGAAATGCCAAGACAATTAGTAAATATAGTTGATCTGTTTTAGCCATCTAATATTTTCGCAACATATAAACTATTCTTAATAATCGAAATTCTCCCAATATTCCTGAAAGTTCAATGAATCTTGCCGCATGGAAAAATTATTAAACAGACAATAAACATCCAGACCATTTGATAAGTCTTCTGAAATTCTTCCGGCTAAAAATTCGAAATCTTTTGCTGGTATTGATAGCGATACATTTGTTCTCCGGGTGGAGCACCGTGTAAGCGGTAATAACGAAATTTTCCGGCAAGCGGATCCACACAGTGGATGAGATAAAAATTCCGACATAACCCGGTAATGGTTTCTTTTTGCCAACCGCCACGAAATTCAATTGTAATATCTTTATTTCTCCGTGGTACTGTTTCAAAAAAAATTTTAAAATTCTCAATTGTTTCTTTATTTTCTTCGAACTTTGGCGGAAATTGTAATACAATGATTCTCATTAACACCGGCATTAATCCCGGTGTTAAAAAAAAGAAGTGCTTCAGAAGAACTGTTTCAACAGTTTTTTAAAACTTTCGCTGTAGTACTATTTATGTTATTTAACGAGTTGGCTTAAGTATCTCAAATGTTTAGGTTCGTCAGCAAACTTTAATTGTAATTTACACAATATTTTCTTATTATGATGGTGCTTAAATGATGTTATAAATTAACTATGATGAAGTTTAAAAATTGAATTCGTTCTCCTTTTCTGTCAAATTTACATCATTTTCATTGAAATATCTGCGGTTTCAAAATTATTTATATCTCTGTTCTGAACATGTCTCAATAGATTTCTTATCGTCGCTCCACGTAATTTTTTAACTCTGAAAACTTTTATTTGGAGAATCTTATGTGTTCTAAAAAATCTCTATGTTTTCTTCTCCTTTTCCTCTTTATTTTATCGGCTTTTCTTAATGGATTTTCTCAAGATTTTACCATTACCGATGTGCTCAGCACACCTTATCCCCGAGGTTTAGTAAGTGCAAAGCAAACTGATGTTATTGCCTGGATTGCGAATGATGAGGGAGTCAGGAATATTTGGATTGCCAAAGCACCTGATTTTAATCCGATTCAAATTACCTCTTACAAACAGGATGATGGGCAACCATTGTCTCATCTCAATCTTACAGCCGATGGCAGTATATTGGTGTATGTAAGAGGAGGTAATGCAAATCGAGATGGTGAACATCCAAATCCGACCAGTAATCCTGAGGGAGCTGAACAATCGGTTTACGCGGTCGAGACCGATGGAGAATCTGCGCCCTTGAAACTGGGCAAAGGAAGCAGTCCTGTAATATCACCGTTGGGAAAAAGACTGCTTCTCAAACATAAAAACAAAATATATTTAGTTGAACTTAAATCCATGTCCACAGACAGTATACCAGATCCTGAACTGATTATTAATATTCGGGGGAAGAATGGAAATGTTAAATGGTCGCCAAATGGGCAAAAGGTTGCCTTTGTGAGCGACCGGGATGACCATAGTTTTATTGGAATATATGATTTTGAAAAAAACGAAATATCCTGGATTTCACCGGATGTGGATCGGGATATGTTACCTGTATGGTCACCGGACGGAAATAGAATTGCATTTATTCGCGTTCCCGGCAAAAAGAAAAATCAATTATATAATTTTACCGGTGGACGGCCTTTTTCAATATGGGTGGCAGATGTTTCCACCGGCTCGGCCGAAGAAATGTGGCACTCTCCCGCGGACGATGGGGGATTTGCTCAATACTATCCTGCACATCCGCTGCGTTGGACTCAAAACAATCGCATTTTATTTTATTCTGAGCATGAAGGGTGGATGCACATCTATTCCATTACTCCTGCAGGAGAAAAGCTAAAGGATTTGACACCTGGCAATTGCGAAGCTGAACATAGTACAATTTCGCCGGACGGAAAAATTTTATACTACAGTACCAATAAAGAGGATATCGATCGACGCCACATTTGGCAAGTTTCTACCGCTGGTGAAACACCAACTGCCGTAACGAAAGGGAAGAGCATAGAAACCAATCCGATAATGCTGTCAAGTGGACGATACCTGGCATTCCGGAAATCCACTGCGGTTTATCCTCAACAAATTTTTATCCATGATCTGCGCAATGATTCAAAAAAGGCAATTTTTCCAAAACAATTAACTCCGACATTTCCGGCCCAAGATATTGTTACTCCCCGGCAAGTTTTTTTTACCGCAGCCGATGATTTAACAATCCACGGACAGTTGTTTATGCCAAAAGCTGCAAAGCCGGGGGAAAAGCATCCTGCAATAATTTTCATGCACGGTGGCCCTATCAGACAAATGCTTTTGGGGTGGCACTACAGCGGATATTATGCAAAAACTTATGGAATGAATCAGTTATTGGCGAACAAAGGTTATGTGGTTCTTTCGGTTAATTTTCGATCCGGTATTGGGTATGGCAGGGATTTTCGCCGGGCGGAGAATCAGGGACCGAGAGGCGCTTCAGAATATCAGGATATTATTGCTGCTGGACTGTTTTTACAGAAATTACCTGAAGTGAATCCGCAAAAGATCGGGCTGTGGGGAGGGTCCTATGGGGGATATTTAACCGCTCTTGGTTTAGCGCGGGATTCTTACTTGTTTGCAGCCGGTGTGGATTTGCACGGTGTCCACGATTGGGCATTTCGGGCGGAAGAATTTTCTCCAGGCGGTGGATGGGCAATACAGGGACAGGAATTGATGGATCAGGCTTATCAGTCCTCCCCGGTTGCTGATATTGATTTATGGCATTCTCCGGTGTTATTAGTTCACGGCGACGATGATAGAAACGTGATGTTTCAGCAAACTACAGATTTGGTTCAGCGCCTTAGAGCGAGGAATGTGCACGTTGAAACGCTTATTTTTCCGGATGAAGTGCATAGTTTCCTCCGTCATGAAAATTGGATAAAGACTTACCAGGAAACCGCAGATTTTTTTGACCGATTTTTAAAATCTGATAATGATAAGGAGTAATCCGGATGCATAAATTGAACACATACTTCAAGTTTATAGTTTTAACCATCCTTATTTTTGCGCAATTACTAATTTCCCAAAAATCGAAAAACTATTCAGAGGAAATTAAAAGATTTGAAGACTTTATTGTTAAACAAATGGAATGGGATAAAATCCCAGGTATATCAATAGGTTTTGTTAAAGATGATTTTATGTGGGTAAAAGGTTTCGGATTTTCAGATTTGGAAAACAAAGTACCCGCCTCCGCAAATTCCGCCTATCGCTTAGCATCAAACACAAAATCCATGACAGCGGTAGCTATATTAAAATTAATGGAAGAGGGCAAGATTAATTTGGATGAAGTAGTGCAAACTTACGTTCCATATTTTCCCAGAAAACACTGGCCGGTTACCGTTCGTCAGCTCTTGGGGCATTTGGGTGGCATCAGTCACTATAAAGATTATGAGAAAGAGGGGCATATTAAAGAACCTAAAGATACCCGGGAAGCTTTAGAAAT
>CAZVKP010000370.1:0-4128 GCA_964627635.1 uncultured Calditrichaceae bacterium
CGATAGATTTAGATAATTTAAAATATTCTCAAAATCTTCGGTGCCGAAATATTCATCCACCTCCGGAATGTCGTCACGCAGATTTGGCTGATAACGCTGCGACAAACATCCGCAAACCAGCAGTTTTGTATCGGGGCGTTGTTTCTTAATTTGACCTGCTTCCAGAATCGCATCAATGGATTCCTGTTTTGCCGGGGTAATAAAACCGCAGGTATTTACGATAATAACATCTGCTTCGTTGGGATCTTCAATTAAAGGAACACCATTCGCTTTAAATTGTCCCATCAGGATCTCAGAGTCGTAAAGATTTTTGGAACACCCCAAAGTTGTGATATGAACTTTTTTTCTATGATTATTCAATTTTGAATCCTAATTGTTGTTCCTGCGATTGCTAACTCTGTTTAATCCTATCGTTAACGAAATGCCACAATAAAAATAGTATAAAGTAAAATAAAATGATGATTACAAAAAATATCTAATTACGAGATTGCCAAAATGTTCCGGTAAACTCATTTGGAACCGGTTATCCGGCTTAACTTAAAAAGCGGTTTTGTTCACTAATTTTTGATAAATGGGAGTAAGACGTGCTGGCCAACTTAAAACTCTGAGTTTTGCAAATTCCAGTTTTTGGCTAAAATTAGCAGATAATTTGCGTTTGAATGATGCCTTGGAATCGCTGCGATAAACCGGAATGCGGCGCAAGCACATATTCCCGATTGGATAATTATTGGTCCACAGGTTGATACAGCCGAAATGATAGCCGGTATTACGGGCAATTTCTATAATCTCATGATTATGCATCCCAAAGGGATAAGCAATTGTTTTAACAGGTGTACCGGTTAATTCCTCCAAAAATGTTTTAGATCTTTGGAGTTCACTGATAACCTCCGACTTGTGGAGATTGTTGAGTGAGCGGTGCGTTAAGCCGTGGGAAGCGATTTCCATACCGGCTTTTGCTAACTCTATTGTCTGCTGTTGGTTTAAGTGTGCGAACCGAACGCCACCAAGATTGGCATCCCATAAATTCAACCGCCCGATAAAATTTGTGATAACAAAAATAACAGCAGTAAATCGAAATTTCTTTAGTATCGGAAAAGCATTTTGGTAAACCGACTGATAACCATCATCAAATGTGATAATAACAGGTTTGGGCGGAAGTTCAATTTTCTCTAATTGTAAAAAATTGATAGGCGTATAATTCTCTTCCCTCAAAAACTCCATTTGCTGATGAAATTTGCTGACTTTTACTGTATTTATTCCCCATTCCTGTCGATCATCAATTTTATGATAGGTGAGAATGGGGATGTTTTTTATATCTGCCTCCATCAATCGTCTGAACTCAATTGCTCGATTTTTGTGGTCAAATCTGCCATGGGAAGCTCAGCAGCTTTTGCCAAATGATTTTTTACCACATGCCCTTTGTATATGCTTATTCCTTCTGCCAGTCCCGGATGCTGTAAAATTGCCTTTTCGAAACCGGATTCTGCGATTCTAACCAGGTACGGAATTAATGCCGCAGAAAGCGCCCGTGAGGCGATTTTAGGTACGCCTGAAGTAATATTTGAGACACAGTAATGAACTACATTGTCCACTACAAAGGTGGGATTGTTGAGATGGGTAACTTTGCTGGTTTCCACACTACCTCCCAAATCCACGTCCACATCGATAACCACAGTGCCGGAACGCATGGTTTTAATCATTTCCGGTGTGATAAGTTTTGGTGTTGTGCTGTCAGGAACCTGTATGCAGGAGACAAGCAGATCTGTTTCCGGTAAAAGTTCTTTGAGATTATCTTCGGTAATGATGAGAGTGGACAGATTCTGATGGCCCACTGTATCTAACTCCTGCAATTTTACATAGTCATTATCCAGAACGATGACCCGGGCGCCCAAGTCCGCTGCGGTAAAAGCCGCTTGTTTACCAACATTTCCGGCGCCAATGATGGTAACTTGTGCCGGGGGAGAACCGGTGACTCTTCCGAGTACTATACCACGACCGCCGTTTTGCTTTTGCAGATAAAAAGCGCCATTAATCACTGCCATTTGGCCGGTAATCCGGCTGATAGGCAACATCAGTGCATGTTGCTGGCGCTCATCCTGTACCGTTTCGTATGCCAGGCAGGTGCATCCTCTGCCTGCTAAAGATTTGACCAATTCAATAGTATTAATAAAATGGAAAAACGCAAATATTACCTGGTCCGGATTGATAAGTTCAATTTCTACAGGTTGAGGTTCTCGCACTTTGAGAATAATTTCTGCAGAAGAATATAATTTTTCTGCAGACGGGATAACGTTTGCCCCGGAACGTTCATACTGCGAGTCGGTTGCCTCACAATGTTCGCCGGCCCCGGTTTCCACATTCACCTGATGACCCCGCCTCACCAGTTCTTTTACTAGAAAGGGTAATGCGCCTACCCGATTTTCCTGCGCCCTGATTTCTTTTGGAATTCCAAAAATCATATATTGCCATCCTTTGTTTGGTGTGCCACTGTTAAATCCCTTTACATTCTTAAAAAGCTAATCTTCAAAACTATTTTTTCAAACATATAACAAAAAATATTTTTAAATTGATCATTTTAGAATCCGGTGATTATCTTAATTTTTTTGGGGGAGGAACATGACCTGCAACATGCGGTCTTCATTGAACAACCAATTTGCCAATTCAAATAACCGATCTCTGGTGACATTGTCGATGCCATCAATAACTTTATCGATATCCTGAAATTCTTGCAAATAAATTTCCATTTTAGCTAACCGATTCATCCTTCTGGCAGTGCTTTCCATACTTAAGACCAGATTACCCTTCAACTGCGTTTTAATTTGTTTGATTTCTCGTTGTGAAACGGGTTTGGTTTTAAGGCGGTCGATTTCATTCTTTAATAATTTAAGCGCTTTATCGGTTTTATTTTTTTCGGTTCCCAAATAGATTGCCATCAATCCGTTGTCTCTGAAAAAATCCAGGAAAGAATAGATGGAATATGCCACTCCATGCCGTTCGCGAATATTTTGGAATAATCTGGAGCCCATTCCACCGCCCAGCAGAGTGTTAAGCAATAATAAATCGTATTTTTGATGATGGCTGTAGGAAAGTCCCGGACTCCCCAGGCAAATATGTGCTTGTGTAACGGCGCGGTTTATGACATGTTCACCGTTGCCTGAGGTTTGTGGGAGAGAGACGGACTGCCGGACAGTGCCAGCCGGAAGTTGAAAGTATTGCTCGCACAAATCAACTAAATGGGCATGATCTACATTACCTGCTGCTGCGATAACCATATTGCCGGCGGTGTAAAACTGCCGGTAAAAATCCAGTAGTTGATCGCGTGTCAGAAGTGTGATGGATTCTTTAGAGCCTAAAATCGGGTAGCCCAGAGTATTCTGTGGATACAGTTTTTCCACAAATATTTCCTGTACCAGATCATCCGGTGTGTCTTCCACACTTTCAATTTCATCCAGAATGACTTCCCGTTCCTTTTCCATTTCCTTTGCTGGAAAAACCGAGTGGCACATCATGTCGGAGAGGACATCCACTGCTTTGGGAAGCTGATCGTCAAGGATTTCAGCATAATAGCAGGTTTGCTCCTTGGTAGTAAAGGCGTTCATAAAGCCGCCCACAGATTCTATACTTTGGGCAATTTCCCGCATCTTGCGTTTTTTGGTGCCTTTAAACATCATGTGTTCCAGGAAATGAGCAGCACCGTTAATTTCCCGAAACTCATCACGACTACCGGATTTTATCCAAACGCCAAAAGTAACCGACCTCACACTGGGAATTTTCTCACTGACAATCGTCAATCCATTAGCTAAAACTGTTTTTTTATAATCCGAATAAACCAAAATTATCTCTTTATTTTTGAGCGAACATAAATTTAGAAAGTAATTTACAATTGTCAAATAGTAAAGTGGGAATTTTTGTAAAACATCACTCACGGGTAGGGTCAGAATATTGCACTTTCAGATTTAGGGCACTAAAGTGCTCGATTAGGTTAGCTGATTTCAGTCACCCCGACTTATGCCAGAGGCATCCAGCCGGGAAAAGTCGGGGCAATCTATTGCCCCGAGCTTCAGCTCGGGGATAAAATGATCTCTACAAAGAATTGGGCTTTCCCAAAGGGATCACCATGTGATAGCC
>CAZVKP010000371.1:0-4127 GCA_964627635.1 uncultured Calditrichaceae bacterium
CCTTGGTAGTCAATTAATCTGGTATACTATAATTTATTATCCACTAAGGTCCAAAGTAAATATGGTTAGTGCAGCAAGAAATTAGGTACCACAAAGTAAATCTAAAATCTGGTACGTTGAAATCGGCTTGTTCTGGAATATATAATTTTGCCTTTTTAAAGAAGATTCTGGTAAAAATTTTTTTTGATTAGAAAAATATAAAATTCAAAAGGTTGATTTCATAATACATAAAAAGTGAAGCAGACAATTTCTACCCATCTCTCAATTTAAAAATAAATAAGCAATTTAAATAAATATACAATTACCGAAGAAATTTACTTTTAGATATTGGTAGCCATGTGTATCTGGTTTTAAATGGTTTAACCGGACGGAGTAACTCAAAACAAAAACCAACTTTATGAAAAGGAGGATCATGTCATGAAAAGGAGGAATGTTTTATTCATGGTTTTATTGGTAATTGTTATACTTTTTCGATTTGGGTGGAGCGAGGAAAAATGGGGAAGTGTATCCAAAGAGGTACTGCAAATGTCCAGTTATCCTAAAGATACATCCGCAGTTGCATTTATTTTGTTCGATTTGGGAGATGTGGAAATTACCTCCAATTTTGAATTGGTCATGAAAAGGCATACCCGGATCAAGATATTGAAAGAAGAAGGAAAAAAGTTCGCCGATATTAAAATACCTTATTGGCACAAGGATGAAATAAAATCATTAGAAGCACATGTCATTCTCCCTAATGGTAAAAAGATAGAACTTGATGATGATGATGTTTACGAGGAAAGTTATAAGCGTATTCGGGAAAAAGTATTTACTATGCCGGGAGTTGAAGCGGGTTGTGTGATTGAATATAAATACAAAAAGTTTAGTGAATATCTACATTTTCTGGAGCCGTGGTATTTTCAGCATGAAATTCCAACTCAGTACAGCAGATTAACTGTCATTCTATTACCAGGTTTTCGCTATAATGTGCTTTATGAAAATATGTATAAGGATGATGTTAAACATCATGTAGAAGAATTTTTATCTGCCCGTCAAAGACAAACCATGCAAAAATTTATTTGGGAAAAGAATTTTATACCAGCCCTTCGAAAAGAGCCTTATATGCTAACGTTGAATGATTACCGCCAAGCACTTCAATTCCAGTTAATCGATTTTAAGAATGCTTATACCTATGTTAAGTTTATTGAGAAATGGGACGATTTGGCAAAAAAAATGTTTCAACTTTTAGATTCCTTTCTGGATGAAAAGGATGAAATTAAAAATATTGTTTTAGAGAATAGGGATACTACTCTTTCTGAAATTGATCAGATAAAAAAATATTATGATTTTGTTCGAAGCGAAATAGAGACGGATTGGTATTTCACAATTTATCCTGAGAAGACGCCCGTCGATGTGCTAAAAAATAAAAAGGGAAATGTTTCCGAAAAAAACATATTACTGGTTAATCTGTTAAGAAGTGCCGGATTTGATGCTTTTCCATTTCTAATAAGTACGAGAGATAACGGAACGATAACTATTAATCACCCACAGCTTCTTCAATTCAATTTAATTTTAGCCTGCGTTAAAGTGGGATCTAAGACACTTTATCTTGATGCAGGAGACAGGTATTGCCCATTTAATCTACTTCCACCCTACAGTTTGGTGGAGAATGGGCTTTTTATATCAAAAAAGGGTGGTAAAATATTTAAAATTCCACCCCCTAAATCTCTAAGTATGCAGTCGTTTTCCACCAAAGCGGAATTAACCGAAGCAGGAGAACTTATTTGTAATTCCAATATCCGGTATCAAAACTACAGCGCAGTAACGAAACGCAAGCAACTTGATGAAGAAAAACCTAATGAACAATTAACCGAATGGCTGCAAAACCGTTTTGCTGGTGCTGTTTTGGATTCGTTTCGTATCATAAACCGAAAAAATATTGATGACTTTTTAGTCATTCAAGTTCACTACCGGGTGCCTGACTTTGCACAGGTGGCAGGAAACAATATGTATCTGTCTCTCCCCCTAATGACCCGAACAGAAAAGAATCCGTTCCAAAGTGAGGAACGGAGATTCCCGGTCGAATTCAATTACTACCACGGATTCACTGAAGATATCAAACTCAAAATTCCGCAAGAGTATAAAATTTTGGATATGCCGCAGGCAAAGATGTTAAATTTAGATAATATCAAATACGGAATTTCCTGCACCCAGGATGGGGAAGTTACCAAAATTTTTCGCCAGCATCTCGCACGCGATCTGAAAATATCCTCTTATTACTATAATGACCTGCGTAATTTATATGCAGGAATTGTAAATGCCGACCAGGGACAAATCGTATTGACATCAGATTCAACAACTGTTGTAAAGGAAACGGGGTCTGGCGATCAGTGATAAGGAATTGGTTACAACTCAGTTAAGTCACAATGTATTTAGTAATGAATATCACAAAAAATATTAGAATATTGAACTCTTAATAACCAAAGAAACATGTAGTAATCAACTAATAACAATCATTGACCGACAAACATTCGATGATTATAAGCCAATCTTTGATAAAGGAGTTTCAGTATGATTCGTTTAACTTTCTGTATTTCACTCATTTTACTGCTTACGAGATTTAATTTCTTATTTTGTGCTGATGAGGCTGTGATACTGCTCGATAAAAACATACTTGAAGTAAAAAATGAGAATGACGCCAAATTTTTTGTGCACCGGCAAATTCTTGTAAACAATGAGAAGGGCAAAGCGTACGGCAGATTCACAGTGCAGGAAAATAAGTTTATCGAATGCAAAAAGATTTCGGGCGAAATAAAGGATATCAGCGGTAAGAGGTTAAAAGAGTTAGACGAAGATGAGATCATTGAATCGAACATTTCACCAGGATTTACCCTGTATGATGAAAACGAATATAAAAGTGTTAATCTAACCTGGAGTCAATTTCCTTACATTATAGATTATTCCTATGAGCTGAAATTGAAGTCACTTTTTTTTTGGCCGGACTGGTTTCCACAAAATAATGTCCCTGTGACGCATTCTATTTACCGGCTCAAAATTGATAAAGAAATAAACTATAATACTTATTCTCTGGGAATAGATGTCGACCCGGATATTCAGGATAAGGGAGATAAGCTAATAATTACCTGGATGCTGAATAATATCCCGCCACGATTAGGAGAAAGCCGGATGCCTCCGGAGCACAAAATTCAAATGGCGCTTTATTTTGCACCGGAATATTTTAAACTGGCTTCGTACCGAGGATCTAATAATAGCTGGAAGGAATTTGGCAAATGGTATGAATCAATACTTGACGATCGGTGCATATTGAATGATACTGAAAAGGCTGTTGTTAGAAAATTGGTAAAATCAGCCATTGAGCCTCGCGAAAAGGTACGAATCTTATATAAATATTTGCAGGACAACACTCGCTACGTTCATATCAATCTCGGAATCAGTGGCTGGCAGCCCCAGCCTGCTTCTGACGTATGGCATAAAAAATATGGCGATTGTAAAGACCTGACAAACCTGTTTGTTGCTATGGCGCGCACTACCGGGCTTAAAGCTTATCCTGTACTTATTCTAACTCGGGATGAAGGTGTTCTGCTGGACAGCTTCCCAAACAACCAATTTAACCATGTCATTGGAGTGGTGCCTCTGGAAGAAGATACTCTATGGGTAGAATGCACGGCCGATCTGCTGGCAGCCGGGCAACTGAGTGAAAATGTTGAAGGATGCCGGGCACTGGTCGTTAAAGACAATACCGGTGAACTGATAAACACACCACAAAGCAGTGCTGAGCAAAATATAAGTATTTGCAGACTCACAGGTCAATTAAACGGGAATTCCACCTTTAGCTTTACAGGACAGATGAGGTACGAGGGGAACAGCGCGTATAGTCACCGCAACCGGTTAAGCGGTAGCAGCCAGGGAAATCAACGGAAATGGATTGTGAATACTGTTGGAAGGTATGTTCCCAGCATAAATTTGGAGGAATATAAAATTTCCAATTTATCTGAGAATTTCGACCAGCCATTGTGTATTGAAATAAATGGTGAGATAAAAAAGTTTGCTTTTAAATCTACCAATCGCCTGTTCCTGAACCTGACCTTTCTGAACCGGAAAACCGCTGCAAATATCCCCGATGACAC